>CAVCXQ010000210.1:0-2686 GCA_963606275.1 uncultured Muribaculaceae bacterium
CCGCCCGGAGGCGGGAGCACCGTTGCCCCGAAACGCGCCGCACGTCGGCAAGCGAAGGGAGGGTCGCGACGGAATGCAAACAGAAGATTCGCAACCTAACCCATTACCCCGCCGCGTTTTGGTATAATCCGCGCCATGAACGGAATAGAACGGCTTCACGAGATAATGACGCGGCTCAGGGACCCGGAGACGGGATGCCCGTGGGACCGCGTCCAGACCCTGCAGACCCTCAAGCCCTGCCTGCTCGAGGAGACCTACGAGCTTCTGGCGGCGATGGACAGGCCGGAGGACAAGGCCAACCACGTCGAGGAGCTCGGCGACGTCCTCCTGCAGGTGATGTTCCAGTCGGTGATGGCGGAGCAGTCCGGCGAGTTCACCTTCGACGACGTCGCGAACGCCGTCGCCGACAAGCTCGTCCACCGCCATCCGCACGTCTTCGGCGACACGAAGGCCGACGACCCGGCGACAGTGCTCAGGAACTGGGAGCGCATCAAGCAGATGGAGCATCGCAAGGAAGCGCGGCACTCCGCGCTGGACGGCGTGCCGGCCTCCCTGCCGGCGCTGCTGAAGGCGCGGCGGACGATGGAGAAGGCCAAGCGCATCGGCTACGAGGAGGAGATGAAGCCGGTCGCCGTCGAAGGAGATCCCGGCGAGTTCCTGCTCCGCGTCGTGAAGTCCGTCGCCGACATGGGCGTCGACGCCGAGTCGGCGCTCGCGAAGGCGACGGCGGACTTCGCCGAGCGCTTCCGCGCCTTCGAGGACTCGCGCCGCGAGGGCTGAAGAAGCCCCTTCGCGGATCATTCGCCGACGCGGATCAGTCGCCGGCGCAGAACGACGCGAACACGCGGCGGTCGTCCGTGAGCTCCGGATGCCCCGCGAACGCCCAGACGTTCCGCCACCGCACGGCCGTCGCCGCGCCGCCGTGCGTCGAGAGGACTTCGACGCCCTTCCCGACCGAGACTACTGCCGGCGCCCGGATGAACGCCATCGGCACGGCGTCCTCGACGCCGTCGCGCGCGTCCGTCGCCGCGAAGCTCCCTAGCTGGCGTCCGTAGGCATTGCGCCGCACCGTGACCGGCAGGACGCCGAACCAGACCGTCGGGTCGCCTTCGAGGCGCTCCGCGAGGAGGATCAGCCCCGCGCACGTCGCGAAGACGGGGAGGCCGTTCTCGATCCGCTCCTTCAGCGGCGCGAAGAGTCCGAGGTCGCGGAGGAGCTTGCCCTGCACGGTCGACTCGCCGCCCGGCAGGACGAGCGCGTCGAAGGGACGCTCCAGGTCGCGCCGCTGGCGGATCTCGAACGTCTCCGCCCCGACGTCGGCGAAGGCGCGCTCGTGCTCGGCGAACGCGCCCTGCACGGCAAGCACGCCGACGCGCATCCTACTTGCCCCTCTCCTCCATGATCGTCTCGATCTCGTCGGCGTTGATGCCGACCATCGCAGGTCCCAGGTTCTCGCTCAGCTTCGCGAGCATGGCGGAGTCCTGCCAGTTGGTGACTGCCTGGACGATCGCGGCGGCGCGCTTGGCGGGGTCGCCGCTCTTGAAGATGCCGGAGCCGACGAACACGCCCTCGGCCCCGAGCTCCATCATCAGCGCGGCGTCCGCCGGCGTGGCGACGCCGCCGGCCGCGAAGTTGACGACCGGGAGCTTGCCGAGCGTGTGCACCTCGCGCAGCAGGTCGAGCGGCACGGCAAGCTCCTTCGCCGCCTCGAAGAGCTCGTCCTCGCGGAGCGACCGGACGCGGCGGATCTCGGACTGCATCCTGCGCATGTGGCGGACGGCCTGGACGACGTCGCCGGTGCCGGGCTCGCCCTTGGTGCGGATCATCGTCGCGCCCTCGCCGATGCGGCGCAGGGCCTCGCCGAGGTCGCGCGCGCCGCAGACGAACGGGACCTTGAAGGCGGTCTTGTCGATGTGGTAGAGGTCGTCCGCCGGCGAGAGCACCTCGCTCTCGTCGATGTAGTCGATCTCGATCGCCTCGAGGATGCGCGCCTCGGCGACGTGTCCGATGCGGCACTTCGCCATGACGGGGATCGAGACGGCCTCCTGGATGCCGCGGATCATCGCGGGGTCGCTCATGCGGCTCACGCCGCCGGCGGCGCGGATGTCGGCGGGGATGCGCTCGAGCGCCATCACGGCGCACGCGCCGGCGTCCTGCGCGATCTTCGCCTGCTCGGGCGTCGTCACGTCCATGATCACCCCGCCCTTGAGCATCTGGGCCAGGTTGCGGTTCAGGGTCTGCCTGTCTTCTGCCATGTCTGCCTCTCGCTTTCCGACGCCGCCGCTGCGGCGTCAACGGGCGCGTATGATACCATAAACGCCGCGCCGCCGCTGACGACGGATGCCATGCCGATTCTCACTTGCCTGGCAATTGACAGCGATGCGCAGCATGATGTACAATACAGCCATCCTTTGATTCACAAAGGAGATTCGCAACGGCCGACGCTCCGCGCGAGGATTGCCGCCTCTGCGGTCGAGTTTCACGCCACGCTCGGACGACCGACAGGTCACTCCCGACGGGAACCCTGTCTCGTCCGCGCCACGCGCACTTTCCTGACCTATCTCGCCTCGCGTCGGAGGAGCGCGGACTTGTCCGGCAGTCCGCCGCCGCGTCCGACGACGCGATGGCACGGAATCAAGACGCGGAGAGGATTCCATCCCACCGCGCCGCCGACCGCCTACGCAGA
>CAVCXQ010000211.1:0-2684 GCA_963606275.1 uncultured Muribaculaceae bacterium
CCGCACGGCCGCAGGACGCCCAAGTCGCCCGCCCGGAGGCGGGAGCACCGTTGCCCCGAAACGCGCCGCACGTAGGCAAGCGAAGGGATGGACGCGACGGAAGGCAAACAGAAGATTCGCAACAGACCCATTACCGCCGGACTTCGGGACGGTATGGTATAATACGCCGCGCCGCGCTTCGCGGCGGGATCTCAATGATGAAGCAGAAGAGACTGATTCTACTTGGCGCGACCGGCTCGATCGGCACGAGCGCGGCGGACGTGGCGCGCTCGCACCCCGAGGCGTTCCGCGTCGTCGCCGTCTCCGCCCTGCGCTCGCGCGAGAAGTGCGAGGCGCTCGCCCGCGAGCTCGGCGCGAAGGCATACGTCGGAGAGGACGCCGCAGTCCGCGCCGTAGAGGAGAACGACGCCGACGTCTGCCTCGTCGCGACGGTCGGCGCGTCCGGCCTGAAGCCGACCCTCGCCGCGATCGGGAAGGGCATGGACGTCGCGCTCGCCACAAAGGAGGTCATGGTGATGGCCGGCGAGCTGGTGACGGCGCGCGCGAGGGAGAGGGGCGTCCGCTTCCTGCCCGTCGACTCCGAGCACTCCGCGATCTTCCAGTGCCTGCAGGGCGGCGGCGAGGTCTCGAAGCTGATCCTCACCGCGTCCGGCGGCCCGTTCCTCGACGGGCCGGACGACCTCTCGTCCGTCACCCCGGAGCAGGCCCTGAACCATCCGCGCTGGAAGATGGGCCCGAAGGTGACGGTCGACTCTGCGACGATGATGAACAAGGGCTTCGAGGTGATCGAGGCGCGGTGGCTCTTCGACGTGCCCTACGACCGCATCGACGTCGTGGTGCACCCGGAGTCGGTCGTGCACTCGCTGGTGACGTTCACGGACGGCTCGACGCTGGCGCAGCTCTGCCCGCCGGACATGCGCGTGCCTATCCAGTACGCGCTCACCTGGCCGGGCCGCCTGCCGGCGGAGAGAAGGGCTCTCGACCTCGCGGCGACAGGCTCGCTGACGTTCCGCGCCCCCGACCCGACGCGCTTCCCGTGCCTGCGCATCGCGAAGGAGGCGCTGCGCCTGGGCGGCCTCGCGCCGGCCGCGCTCTCCGTCGCCGACGAGTCCGCCGTGCGCGAGTTCCTCGCCGGGCGCATCCGCTACGTCGACGTGCCGGACGTGCTGGAGAAGGCGATCGCGAATCCCGAAAGGTGGCTGCCGGATGGACTCGAGCCCTTTCTCTGACGCCGGCTGGCTCGACCTCCGCCCCGACCCCGCGCACGTCAGGCGCGAGCGCGAACGCGCCCGCGAGCTGCGCCGGACGGACTGGTGGAAGGCGCAGGTCGCCAAGGGCGTCTGCCACTACTGCCACCGCGTCGTCGGCGCGGACAGCCTGACGCTCGACCACGTCGTCCCGGTCGCCCGCGGCGGACGCTCCACGCGCGGCAACTGCGTCCCCTGCTGCGCCGACTGCAACGCGAAGAAGAAGGCATACACTCCGGCGGAGCAGATCCTCGCCCGCCTCTTCCCCGAAGGCGGGCCGTCATGATCGACCTCTCGCGCTCCGCCGCGCTCCTGGGCGCGGAGGCGATGGCGCGCCTCGCCTCCGCGCACGTCCTCGTCGTCGGCGTCGGCGGCGTCGGCAGCTGGTGCGCCGAAGCCCTTGCGCGAACTGGCGTAGGGCACCTCGCGCTCGTCGACGACGACATCGTCGCGCCCTCCAACGTGAACCGCCAGTGTCCGGCGACGGCGAAGACGCTCGGGCGTCCCAAGGTCGAGGTGATGCGCGAGCGGCTCCTGGAGATCAACCCCGACGGCGACTTCGCAGCGGTCTGCGGACGCTATCCGGCGGCGACGCCCGGCCTTCGGCTGGAGGACTTCGACGTCGTGGTGGACGCGATCGACTCGGTGGACTGCAAGGCGGAGCTGATCCTCGCGGCGACGGCGGCGGGCGTTCCGCTGCTCTCGTCGATGGGCGCGGCGCGGCGGCTCGACCCGACGAAGGTCGTCGTGCGGCGGTTCGACAAGGTGGAGGGCGACGGCCTCGCGAGGGCTTTGCGCCAGCGGTTCAGGAAGCTCGGACGCTGGCCGGCGCGGCAGTTCGACTGCGCGTGCTCGACCGAGCCGCTTCGCCCGATGCCGTCCGCCGCGCCGGGCGAGCCGGCCCCGAAGGGTTCTCTGATGCCCGTCACCTGCTCCTTCGGCATGGCGCTCGCCGCGCGTGCCGTCGGCGTCCTGTTAGCGCCTGGTGACTAGTGCTTAGTGCTTAGTGCCTAGTGCTTAGTGCTTAGTGCCTGGTGCTTTTGTCGCACGTCGGTGTCCTAACTGTCGTAATGGGTCGTTTGCGAAACTCTCATTTGTCTACCTTCGCGTCCGTCCTGTCGCTTGCCTACGTGCGGCGCGTTTCGGGGCAACGGTGCTCCCGCCTCCGGGCGGGCGACTTGGGCGTCCTGCGGCCGTGCGGCGATTTCGCCTCACACGGAGCCACGGAGGCACGGAGGAGACACCACGGATCTCACGGATTCACACGGATCGGGGGAAGTGTCAATCCTGTCAGAAACGATTCTCCATGTTCTCCCGATCTCCACGGCAAAACAACACCCACACCTCTCCGTGTCCTCCGTGGCTCCGTGTGAGACAAAACATTTCCTCCGCCCGTCTCTCTCCGCTCGGCGCGGAGCCGCCCCGCCCGCTCCTCAC
>CAVCXQ010000212.1:0-2658 GCA_963606275.1 uncultured Muribaculaceae bacterium
CTGGAACGAGCAAAAAGCACCGTCGGCCAGAAGACGGCACAATAAGCCCATAAAATCGTTGAAATAATACCAAAAGACTGGTCATAAATCAACGACAACGCCGATTATTCGCGCAAGGCGCGTTTGGTTCGCCGGGGCGGCGGCGGCGCGGATGTGGTATAATAGCGGCGTCCGTTAAGGACGTGAAAGGGAAAAAGGCCACACATGACTCAGAAGCAGGTTCTGCAGGCGTTCAAGGACACCGGCGCGCTGCTCGAAGGGCACTTCGAGCTCCGCTCCAAGCTCCACTCCAACCGCTACTTCCAGTGCGCCAACGTGCTGCGCTATCCGCGCGTCGCCGAGAAGCTCTGCCGCGAGGTGACGCGGCAGGCCGTCAGGAGCGGCAAGCTCGGCAAGCGCATCGACGGCGTCATCTCGCCAGCCGTCGGCGGCATCCTCGTCGGACACGAGGTCGCCCGCGAGCTCGGCGTCAAATGCGTCTTCGCCGAAAAGGTCCCCGGCAAGGGCGTCGACGCCACCGGCAAGCCCAACACCGTCCTCGCCATGCGCCGCTTCTCCATCAGGAAGGGCGAGCGCTACGTCGTCGCCGAGGACGTCGTCACCAAGGGCGGACGCGTCCAGGAGACCATCGACCTCGTCAAGGCCGCCGGCGGCAAGGTCGCCGGCGTCGTCCTGCTCGTCGACCGCTCCGGCGGCAAGGCGAAGTTCGGACGCATCCCCATGTTCTCGCTCATGCAGATGACCCCCGAGACCTGGACGGCCGAGGAGTGCCCGATGTGCAAGGCAGGCTCGAAGCCGGTCCACCCCGGTTCGTGACGGACGGCGGCAGGCCATGTCCTCGCTCAACGAAACGCCCTCCGCCAACAGGGTGCACGTCGCGTTCTTCGGACTGAGGAACGCCGGCAAGTCAACGCTCGTCAACGCCTTCACCGGCCAGCGGGTCGCCATCGTCAGCGACGTCCCCGGCACCACCACCGACCCGGTCTCCAAGGCGATGGAGATCCTGCCGCTCGGGCCATGCCGCATAACCGACACCGCCGGGCTCGACGACGTCGGAGCGCTCGGCGGGCAGCGCGTGGAGCGGACGCTATCCGTGCTTGCGACGACGGACGTCGCCGTCTGGGTCTGGGGCGAGGAGGCCGACGAGGCCTCCCCGTGGTACCGCCGCTTCCGCGACGAGTGCGCGTCGCGCCGCGTCGCGACGCTCGTCTACCGGCGCGGCGACTCCGTCGAGGACCTCAAGCGGAAGATCGCCGCGCTTCCGCTCGTCGACGACGCGCCGGGGCTGCTCGACGGCTTCGTGTCCGCCGGCGACCGCGTCGTCTGCGTCTGCCCGATCGACGAGTCCGCGCCGAAGGGACGCCTCATCCTCCCGCAGGTCCAGGTGATCCGCGACTGCCTCGACCGCCGCGCCCTCTGCGCCGTCTGCCAGCCGGAGGAGCTCGCGGCGACGCTCGCCGACGGACGCGACGCGCTCGTCGTCACCGACTCGCAGGCGTTCGCGTCCGTCGCCGCGACCGTCCGCGCCGCGCGGGCGGCAGACCGGTCGCGCAACGTCCGCCTGACATCGTTCTCGATCCTCTTCGCGCGGCAGAAGGGCGACCTCGCCGCGTATCTCGGCGGACTGAACGCGGTCTCGCGCCTGAAGGACGGCGACCGGGTGCTGGTGGCGGAGGGCTGCACGCACCACCGCCAGTGCAACGACATCGGCACGACGAAGATCCCGAAGGCGCTCGCGAAGCTTGCCGGCGGCAAGAAGCTCGACTTCTCCTTCGCGAGCGGTCAGGCGTTTCCGCTCGCGGAGGATGGCGGCCGCCCGGTCGCGCTCGTCGTCCACTGCGGCGGCTGCATGCTGACGCGGCGGGAGGTGATGCGTCGCATCGGCGCGAGCGGCGCGGCGAACGTGCCGATCGTGAACTACGGACTTCTCCTGGCGGCAGCCAACGGACTTCGCGTCGAAGACCTGGAGACCTGAAGGACGCTCACCGCCGCGTCGGGGCGTCCGCAAGCAGAGGTGACTGCGGACGCGAGTGGACTTCGAGGCGAAGTTCGATCTTCTTCGGCGCCCCCGGCAGCGCGGCGAGCCTCGCGGCGATCGACTTGAGCTTCGGACGCATCATGAACAGCGTCGGAGCGCTCTTCACGTAGACGAAGATCTTGCCGTCCTCGTAGCGGCCCGGCCGCGCCGGCAGGTCGGGGAAGAGCGTCCGCCAGCGGTCGACCAGCGAGTCGAAGAAGTCGTTGCGCTCGGTGAGCAGGTCCCTCAGCGCCGCGTCGAACGCCGTGCCGACGGACTTGTGGCGTCCGCGCAGGTTCAGCCCCGTCGCCCGGCCGTAGAGGTTCGAGTCGTCCTGGGTCCAAGTAGGCATGAGAAGGATGCGAATAATCGAATAATCGAATAATTGAATAATTGAATAATCGAATTGCGGGATTCTTAAATCGCCTTCACGTGCACTTAACCCAATCGCCCAGTCACCCATTCACCCATTCGATTATTCACTTATTCGATTATTCGATTATTTCTCACTTGGCCTTCATCTGCAGCCAGGCCTCGACGAACGGCTGGATGTGGCCGTCCATCACCGCGTTGACGTCGCTCGTCTCGCACTCCGTGCGCAAGTCCTTGACCATCGTGTAGGGGCAGAAGACGTAGGAGCG
>CAVCXQ010000213.1:0-2644 GCA_963606275.1 uncultured Muribaculaceae bacterium
CCGCCGCGTCCGCGTCCATCCCAACCCTCGTCACAAACGCCGTCGTCGAGACGGGCGACCTGCTCTACGATGAGCCGCTCTCGGTCACGTGGCAGGGCAAGTTCGCGAACGGCTACCTGACCTACTCGCCAATAACCAATGTCAACGCCACAGGAAGGAGCAACTGATGAAAACACCGCTTAAACTCTGTCTCGCAGCCCTCATCGCCGGAGGGGCGCAGTGGGCTTCGGCCGCGCCCGCGAAGCGCACCGTTCTCATGGTCGACGAGAACGGCGAGCTCAACTCGACGAACGCCGTCTCCACCGTCGCCGACCTCGCCGCCGCCGCCACTTCCGCGCTCGTCGCGGAGGCGAAGGCCGACGCGGCGGCCGACGCGGCGGACAAGGGGACGACCATGATATCCGGCGTCGCCGCCGCCATCGCCTCGTCGGAGCTCGTCGTCTACGTCAAGGGGCGCGTCTCCTCGTTTGAGGCGGGCGTCCTGTTCGGTCCCGACGACAAGATCGACATCTACGACTTCAAGGTCGAGCACAACGCGGACGGCACGACGACCGCGAAAACCTACTGGTATTCGACCGTCGCCATCGGCAACTCCGAGGCCTACCTAAAGTGGGCGGATTCTCTCGCGGGGGCCGTCACCTTCACGGATGTCGCGGCGGATTCCAACGTCTCGCTGGGGCAACAGACCGTCGGCGCGAACACCTACGAGAACGCCTACCTCCTCACCAAGACGTTCGACACGCTCCCGCAGTCCTTCTTCCGCGTGGGGCTTGAGCCCGACGCGCCGAGCGGCGACGGCTCGACGCTCGAAATCGGGGGCGTGACGGGCGGCTATTCCGGCACGATCCAGGCGGGCGAAACGCTCGTCGTCTCCAACGGCGTTGTCGTCGGCAAGGGGGTGGCGCAATGAAGACGGAACGCTCGCTCCTCGACCGCCTCCTCGGTCGTTCGCTTCTTGACCGCCTCGCCGGCCTGGCGCTCGCCGCGCCCCTCTGCGTCGCGCTCATCGTCCACGGCTCGACCAAGCCCACGCCCACCCCGCCCATCGTCACCGAAGAGGGCATCAAGCTCACCAAGCTCGTCGTGGACGCGAAACGCGCCACGCTCGAATGGTCTTCCACCGACGAGCGCATCGCGGAGGGCGCGGTCTACATGGTGCAGAAGCGCGTGAGCGGCGGCGGCTGGGCGACCGTCCACTCGACGACCGGGACGAACGCCGTCATCGACTGCTTCACCGTCGACCGCGACACGTCCTGGCGCATCGCCGTGGATCTCGGCGAGATCGAAGGCGAGTGAGCGACAATCGAGGTGAATGACATGAAAACACTCCGCTCTCTCCCCCTCGCCCTCTTCGCCGCGCTCGCGGCAATCTGTCATGTGCCGTCGGCGCAAGCCGACGATGCCGACGCGAACGCCCTCGCCGCGAACGCCACAAACCTCTTCGTCGTCTCCAACGTCGAGACGCGCAAGGGATGGCGGCGCGACGTCGTGATGGAGGAGGGGACGAACCTCGTCGACAAGTCGGGCACAATCGCCTCGAAGGCCGATACCGCCGCCGTCGCGACCGTCTCGGACAGCGCGGCGGAAATCGCCGACGCGGCAACCGCCTCGATGGAAAGCGCGGTCGGCGAACTCGCCTCAATGACGAACCAAGTCCCCGAACGCGCCCAGCACGTCCTCCTCTGCTTGCGCCCCGACCTCGCCGCCCGCGCCACCCTGACGTTCATCCTGACGAACGCCACGATCTCCGCCGACGGCAAGACACTCTCCTTCACCGCCACGGCGAACCGCCTTCTCGGCTCGCGCCCCTCGATGACGCTCAATTTCGGCGACGGCGTGGACGACGACGAAACCGCCAAGGTCACGTGGACGGGCGACTGGGACGCGGAAAGCGCCTCCCACGCGGGGACGGCCGAAATCCCCGTCAAGTATCGCGGCAGACCCGCCGCGCTCTTCGAAAACGTCACCTTCGGCGACGCCTCCGGGCTTTTCGACTTCGGATCGCTCGTCGTCCTCGTCGGCGGAAATGCCGCGTGGAACGGCACCGTCACAAACGCCCTCGACGGCGCGGCGGTTTCCGTCAAAAACGGTTTCTTCATCAAACCACAGTCAGGAGCAAACAATGAGTAAGCATTCCCTTCAGTTCTGCCTCGCGGCGGCTCTGTCCTCCGCCGCCCTCCTCGCGCTCCCCGCCGCAACCGACGTCGACGCGCTCCGCCGAACCACGCGCATCGCCAATTCGGCGGGGTCGAACGTCACGATCCGCGCCTCGTCCAGCCCCGTGCGCGTCGCCCGCCCGCTCGTCCCGAAGACCGTCTCCAACCGCATCCGCCTGCTCGCCATGGACGCGGAGACGATTCCCGGCTCCTGCATCTACACCTACGCGCAGGGCGCGAAGACATGGTGCGTGACGAACGAACTCAAGGCGATTGAGTTCAAGGCGGCGAAGAACCGCTACTCCAAGCTCAAGATCGTCGTCGCCGCCAAGTCAGCCGGCAAGTGGGACGCGCTCAAGGCTGGCATCGCCGCCGCCGGCCTCGAAGACGAGTGGGCGGCTTGCCAGTATATCGAGGACGGCGACCCCGCGTTCGTCTCGGCGACAAACGCCGTCGTCGCGGCGGGCATCGCAACCGCAGAGGAAATC
>CAVCXQ010000214.1:0-2638 GCA_963606275.1 uncultured Muribaculaceae bacterium
CTGACCGCCGACCTCTTCAACCGCAAGTGGATGGTGACCGCCGGGGTGGGGATCTTCTGCCTCGGCATCTTCCTCTCCGGCTTCGTCGCGTCCGCCGGGCTCCTGATCGTCACCTACGGCGTCCTCAACGGACTCGGCCAGACGTTCTACTATCCGTCCGCGAGCTCGCTCGTCTCGCAGCTCCACAGGGACTCGCGCGCGACGGCGATGTCCGTCCTGCAGCTGGGGCTCTACGTCGGCATCGTCGGCTGCGGCGGCCTCGCCGGCTTCCTGGCCGGCAAGGGCGGCGACCACTGGCGCGCGCCGTTCTGGATCTTCGGCGGCATCGGCCTCGCCTGGGCCGTCGTCCTCGCGCTGTTTCTGCGCGACACCAAGCCGACCTCCCAAACTTCCCAAACTTCCAAACCTTCCATCTCCGACGCGTGCCGGGCGGTGCTCTCGAAGCCGACGGCGATCTGCGTCGCGCTTGGCCTCGCGATGATGATCTACGTGGACATCGGTTTCAAGAACTGGATGCCCTCGCACCTCCGGGACTCGTTCCTCGCGTCGTGTCCGTTCCTGGAGCAGTGGGCCGGGCTCCACGCGGTGCTTTGGCACTACCTCGGCGCGTTCGTCGGGATCATGTCCGGCAGCCGGATCGGCGACCGCCTCGTGAAGGGGCGTCCCGGCATCCGACTGGAGATGGGCGTCGCCGGGCTTGCCCTCGCGGTCCCGTTCATCGTCTGGATGTCGGTCACGCCGTCGTTCGTGCTGTGCTGCGCGGCGATGTTCGGCTTCGGCGTCTTCCGCGGCGTCTACGACTCGAACTTCATGGCGTCGTTCTTCGACGTGGTGAACCCGCGCTACCACGCCTCCGGCGTGGGGATCATGATGTGCATCGCGTTCCTGTTCGGCTCGCTGTCGTCGACGGTGCTGCCGCTGGTCGCGCGGGCGTGCGGTGGGAACATGGCGTATTCGATGTCCTCCCTCGCGGCGTTCTACCTCGTCGGCGCGGCGATCCTCGCCGTCGCCCGCTTCGCGTTCCTCTCCCGCGACCTGCAGCCGGACGCATAGCTCCAGGCCCGCGTCGGCGGCGTCACCTGTTCGCCACGCCGTGCGTCTTCGCGTTCATGCCTGGCCGGAGGCCTTCGCGTCGGGCGCGGCGTTTCTGGATGGCCTTGGTCTCTGCGGCGACGAGAGCCCGAACAGGCGGCGGTACTTGGCGACGGTGCGCCGCGCCATCGGAAATCCGGCCGCCGCGATCATCTCCGCCACGGCGCGGTCTGGCACGTGCGGCGTCGCCGGGAGGGCGAGGAGTATCTCGCGGAGCTTCTCCACCGGGGCCTGGTCGGTCAGCTGGAAGAACTTTCGCAGCGGGAAGGTGCCTCGCGGCGTCTTCACGTATTTGCGCGCGGCCGCCCGCGATACGGTGGAGACGTCGCACTTCGCGAGCTTGGCGACGTCGCTCATGGTCAGCCGCTTCAGCCCCGACGGACCCTTCCTGAGGAACTCGCGCTGGCCGCCGACCGCCGCCTCGGCGATGGTCTCCATGGCCGACTGCCGGCGGAGCAGGGCCTCGCGGAACGCCCGCGCCCGCCTGACCCTCTCCGCCGCGAACGCCCGCGCCTCGGGGTCCGCGTCGCGGTCCTTGGCCATCTCGACGTAGCGCGGCGATATGCGGAGCTCGGGGATGTCGCCCTGGTCGACCTCCACGGCCCCGTCCTCGTCCACGCGTACGTCCGGCACGACGGTGTCGACGCGCCGCCGGTCGTAGAGCCGTCCGGGAAAGGGCTCGAGCGACTGCAGGAGGCGGAACGCCGCGAGGTCGGAAGGCCGGTACGTCGCCAGCCTCCCCGCGGCGATCGCCCCGGCCAGCTCGTCGACGGCCCTGGCGGCCAGCGGACGCTTCGCCGCCGGCACGGCGTCCAGCTGCGCACGGTAGCACTCTGCGAGGTCGCGGGCTCCGCATCCCTTCGGGTCGATGGCGAGGACGCGCCGCCGCGCCGCCTCCAGCTCCGCCTCCGTCGCGCCGGTGGACATCACGAGGTCGGGATACGACCCGGCGAAGCGCCCGTCCTCGTCGAGGTCGGCGACGATGGCGCGGCAGAGATCGAGCTCCCGCCCGTCCACGCCGTCCATGCGGAGCTCGCCCATCAGGTGGTCTTCGAGACTCTCGCCGCCTTCGTCCGCGACGCGCTCGAAGTCGAAGCCCTCGGAGGCGGCGGACGCCGCGCCGGAGACGCGGCCGGGGTTGAACTCGCGCGAGACCTCCAGCGCTGGGTTGGAGTCAACCTCCTTCTTCACCGCGTCGCGGAGCTCCGCCAGCGGAAGCTGCAGGAGCGAGAGCTCCAGCAACATCGCCGGCGTGGCTACCTGGCGCTGCGCGAGGCGTGTCTGCAGTGATAGCGGCATCGTTGCTTGTCCGTTCGTCTGGCGGATTATACCATATCCCCCGCTTCGCCGCCGCGTCGGGCGGGACGCCTTGCGTTGTGCTATAATACGCGCAGTTTTCACGCAAGAAAGGAACAGCAATGCTAAAGTCTCCGAAGAAGGGCGTCGAGTGGGAGAAACTCGGGTTCGGGTTCTCCGACGTCAACTGCCACGTCCGCATGACCTGGAAGAACGGCAAGTGGTCGAAGCCGTCCTTCGTCAAGGACCC
>CAVCXQ010000215.1:0-2638 GCA_963606275.1 uncultured Muribaculaceae bacterium
AAGCACTTCCCCTCCCCGCGGCTACGTGCGAGACAGGCTCACCGCGCGCCAGAACGCCGCGCCGTCGGCGATTAGCTCGCGCAGCGTCTCCTTCCGGGCGAGGATCTCGTCCACCCTCTCCTCGACCGTCCCGGAGGTGACGAAGAGATGCACGAACACCGTCTTCGACTGTCCGATGCGGTGCGCCCGGTCGGTCGCCTGGCTCTCGACCGCCGGGTTCCACCAGCGGTCGTAGTGGATGACGTGCGTCGCCCTGGTGAGGTTCAGCCCGAACCCGCCGGCCTTGAGCGAGAGGACGAACACGCCGGGGCTCCGCGACGACTGGAATGCGCGCACCATCGCGTCTCGCCGCGCCGCCTCGACTCCTCCGTGCAGGAACGGGACGCGCCGCCCCAGCCGCTTCTCAAGCGCCGCCTGCAGCCGCGCCCCGACCTTCGCGTATTGCGTGAACACCAGCGCCGACTCGCCGGCGGCGAGGATCTCGTCCACCAGCTCGAACAGCCGCATCGCCTTGCCGGACTCCTCCGACCCGTCTCCGTCGCAGACCAGCTTCAGCCGCGTCAGCAGCGCCAGCGCGTCGCCCTTCGACCGGACGCCGAGCCGGAACTGCGCAAGGGCGTCCTCGTAGGCGCGGCGCTCCGCCGGCAGCAGCGAGCAGTATTCGCGCACCTCGCGCTTCTCGCCCAGCTCCGCCGCCACCCCGGGATCGGTCTTCAGCCGCCGCATGACGAACGGCTCGAGCGCGGTCTTGAGCCGCTTCGCCGCCCGTCCGTGAGGGTCTGCCGCGACCGGACGCGCGAAGCGCTCCTCGAACGACGCGCGGTCGCCGAGGAAGCCGGGGTTCAGGAACGCCTCGAGCGACCAGAGGTCGGACACCGCGTTCTCCACCGGCGTCCCGGTCAGCGCCAGCCGCCGCGCCGGCGACAGCGCGCGCACCGCCTTAGCGACCTGCGTGTCAGGGTTCTTTATCGCCTGCGCCTCGTCCAGCACCAGCGCGTCCCACGCGACGGACGAGAAGGCCGAATATTCCCGCACCAGCAGGCTGTAGTTCGTCAGCGTGACGTCCGCCTCCGCCACCGCGCGAGCGAACCCGCCCTCCAGCCGCCGCGCCGCGCCCTGGTGCACGTAGACCTTCAGCCCCGGCGCGAACCTCGCGAACTCGTGCGCCCAGTTCGAGAGGAGGGTCAGGGGGGCGACGATCAGGACATGGTGCGCGGTGCTTGGTGCTTGGTGCGCGGTGCTTAGTGCCTGGTGCTTAGTGCTTGGTGCGGAGTGAGGAGTGAGGGGTGAGGAAGATGAGGACAGCAGGATCCAGGCGATGGTCTGGACGGTCTTGCCGAGACCCATGTCGTCGGCGAGCAGCGCACCAAACCCGTGGCCGGTCATGAACCGGATCCACTCCACGCCCTCCTCCTGATACTCTCTCAGCTCGCCGACGAAGCCGGGGATGGAAAGTTTTTCGCGCGCCTTTGCGCCCTTCTCTCTCCCCTTGCCTTCTTCCTTCTTCCTCAATTCGTTCACCAGCCCGCGGACCCAACCGTGCGCGGCGACGCGCTCTATCTCCAGCCGGCCGACGTGTCCGAGCCCGAGCGCGAACGCGATCGGGCTTGCCTTCTTGCCGACGCCGCGCTCCAGGGCGCGGAGCGCCTCTCGGAGGATGCTGCGGTCAACCTCTATCCAGCGGTCGCGGAAGTAGACGAGCGTCGAGCCCTGGTCGAGCAGGAAGCGCACCTCGTCCGCCGTCACCTGCTCGCCCGCTACGCGCACGACGAGCCTGAACTTCGCGCTCCGCCCCGCCGCCGCGCCGCCGTCCGCCGCCGCGTCGTCTCCGCCGTCCACTTCCGCCGACGCCGACACCTCCGCCCGGATGTCGACGCCGTCGACCGGATATCCGGCGTTGCGGAGGTCGCGGGACCCGCTCCTGACGAACGCCTCCGCCTCGCCGCGCGTCAGCTCTACGGACATCCGGCGTCCGCCATGCAGCAGACGCAGCCCGCGCAGCGGGCCGAACACCCAGACCGACTGCCCGAGGGCCTTCAGCCCGGCGCGTCCGTGCGGGACATCGCACGCGATGCGGAAGCCGCCGCCGCCGGCGTCCGCCTCAAGAGCGAAGCGCACCTTCGCGCGCGCCTCCCGGTCTTCCGCCGCGTTCCCGCTCCAGGACTCCAGCTCCGCCGCGAACGCCGCGCACTCCGCGTCGTCCCAGACGACCAGCCCGGTGCGGCTTCTAAGCGCCGTCAGCCAGGCGTCGTGCAGCGTCTCGTAATGGTCTTCCTCGGCGTCCTCGGTGAGGCGCGACATCGCCGCCTCGCGCACGTATTCGTCGATCCAGCCGTCGAGCGCCGGGTCGGCGGACTCGCCGCGCCAGCGCGCGTGCCATCCGTCGTCCTCCCTGACGAGGCACGGACGGAACCGCCCTTCCGCGATGATCCGCGTGGCCTCGCGCTGGCGGGGGCTCATCACCGGTCTCCGTCCGCCTTCTTGCCGGTGTAGGCCGGCGACGAGAACGGCGGCACGTCGGTGCGCCCTTCCCGCCAGGCGCGGACGGCCTCGAGCCGCGCCTTCAGGTTCGCCTCGCGGCCGAGGCCCGCCGGCTCGTAGTAGCGGCGGCCGGCGAGCGCCTCCGGCAGGCACGACA
>CAVCXQ010000216.1:0-2638 GCA_963606275.1 uncultured Muribaculaceae bacterium
CTTCCGCCGCGAGGGCGCGGTAGACGTTGCCGATCGCGTGGTCGGTGCGCTTGCCGGTCGCGCCGACGACGACCAGTCCGTCCGTCCAGCCCCTGGCGCGGCAGAGGGCGATGGCCTTGTCGAGGTCGTTGGTGTTTTGGTCGGAAACGCGGATGCGCCGCGACTTCGGCGCGAAGAGCCCGAGACTGTCCAGGTCGCCGACTACAATGTCGGGCCAGCGGCGGAAGCGTCGGCGGAAAGCGTCGGCGGCGGAATCGCAGGCGACGACGCGCGAGGCGGAGAGGAGCAGACGCTCCGGCTCCGAGCCGCGCCGAGGGAAGTCGCCGGCGGCGAGTATGACGGTGCGCTTCAGTCCAGCGCCTTCACTATGTCGTCGACGTCGGTGACGCCGACGAACTCGGCGACGTGCTTGCCGTCGCGGTAGCAAAAGAGGGCCGGTATCGACATGACCCCGAACTGAGCGGCCAGTTCCGGTGCGTCGTCGACGTTGACCTTGACGACCTTCAGGTCCGGCATCTTCGGGACGAGCTCCCCGGCGATGCGCTGGCCCATCATCTGGCACGGACCGCACCACGTCGCCCAGAAGTCGACCAGCACCTTGCCGGACGCTATCGCGCCGTTCAGCTCCTCTCTCGTCTTGACGTCCATTTCAGGTCTCCTTTCGCGTTAGTGGCAGTTTCAAAATCGCTTCAGATGGCCGCCGGTAGGGGCGAGCGTCCCGCTCGCCCGAAGGACGACCGACGACCGACGGCCGACGGCGGCAACGGACAGACGACAGAGGACAAAGGCCACTCATTCGATTATTCAATTATTCGATTATTCGATTATTTCCTCACAACGGACTGTCCGTCCCGGGAGTCCTTGACGAGCCAGCCCTTCGCGGCGATCTCGTCGCGGAGGCGGTCGGACTCGGCCCAGTTCTTCGACTTGCGCGCCTCCGCCCTCTGGTCGAGGAGGGCCTGCACGTCGGCGGGGATCTCTACGGACTTCTTCTCGTTCTCGAAGAAGATGACGCCGAGCACCTCGTCCATGCGGCGGAAGACGGCGAGGACGCCGGCGGCGCCTTCCGGGGACAGACCCCCAGCCTGGCCTAGCGCGGCGTTGGCGTGGCGCACGAGCTCGAAGAGCGCGGCGAACGCCTTCGGCATGTTGAGGTCGTCGTCTACGGCCGCCGTGAAGTCGGCGAGAGCATTCTGCGCGAAGTCGGGCGCGGAGGCGGTGGCCGGCGCGGACGCTTGCGCGCCCGCCACAGGACAGGACGCGGCGGCGAGCTTCGCCACCTTTTCGACGCATTCGTCGATGCGGGCGAGAGACTTGCGGGCGTCGTCGAGGGCGGAGAACGCGAAGTTAAGGCCGGTGCGGTAGTGGGCGTTGACGAGCACGTAGCGGATCTCGCGTCCGGTATATCCCTTTTCGAGGAGGTCGCGGAGCGTGAAGAAGTTGCCGAGCGACTTGGACATCTTCTCGCCGTTGACCTTCAGGTGGGCGCAATGCATCCACGTCTTGACGAACGGCTTGCCCGTCGCGGCCTCGGCCTGCGCGATCTCGTTCTCGTGATGCGGGAAGAGGTTGTCGATGCCGCCCGTGTGGAGGTCGAACGTCTCGCCCAAATACTTCATCGACATCGCCGAGCACTCGATGTGCCAGCCGGGGCGGCCGCGCCCCCACGGCGAGTCCCAGCCGACGGGGCCGTCGGACGGCTCCCAGGCCTTCCAGAGCGCGAAGTCGCCGACGTTCTCCTTGTCGTATTCGTCGGCCGCGCACCGCTGCCCCGTGCGCTGCGCGTCGAAGTCGATGTGCGCGAGCTTGCCGTAGCCGGGGAACTCGCGCACCTTGAAGTAGACGGACTTGTCGTCGCTCTGGTAGGCGACGCCCTTCTCCATCAGCTTCGAGACGAGCGCGATCATCTCCGGGATGTGGTCGGTCGCCGCCGGATAGACCTCGGCCGGCTGGACGTTCAGCCGCTTCAGGTCGGCGAAGAAGGCGTCCTTGTAGGTCCTGGTGTAGTCGGTGAGCGGGACGCCGGCGGCGTTCGCGCCTCGGATCGTCTTGTCGTCGACGTCGGTGAGGTTCATCACCTGGCGGATCCGGTGACCGTCGAACTGGACGGCGCGGCGCAGGACGTCCTCGAAGACGTAGGCGCGGAAGTTGCCGATGTGGGCGAAGTTGTAGACGGTCGGCCCGCAGGTGTAGAGGCGGACGGTGCCGTCGGCGAGCGGCTCGAGCGGCTCGACGCGGCGCGTGAGGGAGTTGTATACGTTCAGCATCGCGGCGTATTATACCAAATCCGCCAATGTGGCTGTTGCGCGGCGCGAAGCCTCTGTTTTTGGTATACTCACCGCGTTTCCAGAACGAGAAAGGAAAAGGAACATGAAGATCGCCATCGCGTCCGACCACGGAGGATTCGACCTCAAGGGCCACCTCGTGCGCGTCCTCGGCGCCGAGCACTCCGTCTCCGACCTCGGCCCCGCCGGCCGCGCCAGCTGCGACTACCCCGACTACGCGGACGCCGTGGCGGCGTCCGTCGCCAAGGGCGAGGCCGACTTCGGCATCCTGATCTGCCGCACCGGCATCGGGATGTCCATGGCCGCCAACCGCTTCCAGAACGTCCGCGCCGCGCTCTGCGCGACGACGGAGG
>CAVCXQ010000217.1:0-2629 GCA_963606275.1 uncultured Muribaculaceae bacterium
GGCCGTCAAGATCGTCGGCGCCCCGGAGTAGTGCCTGGTGCTTAGTGCCTAGTGCTTGGTGCCTAGTGCTTGGTGCCTGATGCTTAGTGCCTAGTGCCTGGTGCCTAGTGCCTGGTGCCTAGTGCTTAGTGCGCCCTACCGCGCGGCGGCAATCACCTCATGTCCCTGCCGCCTCACGCGTCGCCTTCATCGCGCCGGCGGCGGTAGGGCGCGACGTCCTCGGCGCGCCGCGAGGACGACCGACAACCGACGACCGACAAAGGCACTAAGCACTAGGCACCAGGCACTAAGCACTAGGCATCGGGCACTAGGCACCAGGCACTAGGCACTCAAAACACCCCCCTTGACATTATGCGGGGGGGGGGGTATAATACGCAGCCGAGAACCCCGAAAAGGAGCCTGAAATGAAACCGAAAGCACTCGTCGCCGCGCTGGCAGCCGCGCTTGCCGCGTCAACCTACGCCACCGACTGGACGTATTCGTCGACAGACCAGACGATTTCCGACGGACAATGGACGCTGAGAGTCAGGAGTCTCGACAAGGCGACCGGCACGATCACGCTCGGCTATCTCTTGAAAGGCAACTACTATAATTGCGTGATGAACTGGTCCAAGCCGGACGACGAGACGAAGTCCGGCGTCCTAGACCTGCGGAGTCCGCTCAGCATCGACGACGGCACGGACGTGACGGAGTTCAATACCGTCAAGTTCAGCGACTCGGCGTTTGGCGGGGCGACCGACATCGTCGAGTTCTACTGCGACGTCGTCAGCGAGATGGGGAGGTCGTGCTTCAACGGATGCACAAGCATGACCAAGGCCGAGTTCGCCGGCTCCGCCGACTCGCTGAAAGATGCGCTGTTCAGGGAGAACACGGCCACGAACGTGGTGTTCGACTTCCCCAACCTGACGAACGTCTCGGGCTATGCGTTCTACAACAGGAAGACGCTGAAGGCGGACGTGATGGACATCCTCAAGCCCGGCGTGGTCGCCGTTGCAGGCGCGGCGTTCTACAACTGCTACGAGCTGACGGGGACGCTGACGCTGACGAACGTCCAGACCATTGGCGCAAGTGCATTCTACGCCTGCAATAACCTGTCCGAGATCTACCTCGCCGGGCCGTGCGCCGACATCGGCAGCGAGGCCTTCTACGACTGCTCCGGGCTCAAGAGGGCGACGTTCGACCTGGCGGAGAACGCGACCGTGGGCAGCCAGACCTTCGGCAAGTGGCATCCGCCGGAGTTCGAGAGCATCCGCTTTCTCCGCAAGCCGTTCGGCGCGGCGTCGATGACGAACCTGCTGTTCAACGCCACCGGGCCGGACAAGGCGCGTCCGCTGACGGCGGAGAACGCCTGCACGGTCTACGTTTCGAAGATTCAGTGGCCGGCCGAGGAGCGCGCGGCGTGCGAGTGGTGGCGTCCGGCGACGGCGGAGACGCTGAGCGAGGAGGAGCTGGCGGCGAAGCCGAAGGACTGCCTCGGCGTCGCCGAGATCGTCTTGTCGACCGACACCGTCTGGAAGGACAAGCTTAGGGGCACGACGCAGCGCGCCTGGATCGTGCACAAGGCGTCGCCCTACGACAGGGCGGGCATGATCCTCGTCGTCCGATAGGCTCGCGCGCCCCGCGCGACCGTCATGAGGCAGGCGCCACCCGTCGTGTGAAGCGCGTCGTAATGACGGCGAATTCCGTGCTGCGGGTTTATGGTATAATGCGCGGCATGGAGAAGCTAGCGACAGACATCTACACGTTCGAGGACCTGATTCGCAACGGGTTCACTTACGTGGACAAGACCGACCGCCTGCTGCCGCTCGTCGACATGTCGATCGGCAAGCAGTTCTTCATCGCCCGTCCGCGCCGCTTCGGCAAGTCGCTCACCGTGTCCGTCCTCCAGGCCCTCTTCGAGGGGCGTCGCGAGCTCTTCAAGGGTCTCTACATCGAGCCGCTGTGGGACTGGTCGAAGAAATGGCCCGTCCTGCGGCTCGACCTCGGGAGCGTCCAGCCCGACCGCGTCGAGGACCTCCAGGCGGCCTTCGATTCGGCGCTGGAGAGCGAGGCGCGGCGCAACGGCGTCGCGCTGCGCCTCGGGAAGCTCGCGTCGATCACGTTCCACAACCTCATCGAGGACCTTGCCGCGTCATCTCCCGACGGGCAGATGGTCCTCCTTGTCGACGAATACGACAAGCCTCTCCTGAAGAAGCTGAACACGACGGACGTCATCCCGTTCCGCGACGCCTTGAAGTCGTTCTACTCCGTCATCAAGACGCTGGAGTCGAAGCAGCGCTTCGCGTTCATAACCGGCATCTCCAAGTTCTCGAAGGTCTCGATCTTCTCCGACCTGAACAACTTGAACGACATGACGATGGAGCGGAGCGCCGCGACGCTCTTCGGCTATACGCACGACGAGGTGAAGAGGCTGCTGCCGGGGCTTCTTCACGAGTTCTCCGCCGCGAACGGATGGACGGACGAGCAGGGCTTCTCGGAGTTGATCCGCTGGTATGACGGCTACCTTTTCCACCATGCCGCCGAGAAGGTCGTCAACCCAGTCTCGCTCGCGTCCGCCCTGAAGAACGGGGAGCTTCGCAACTACTGGTCGACGACGGCGATGACGACGTTCCTGATGGACACGCTGAAG
>CAVCXQ010000218.1:0-2627 GCA_963606275.1 uncultured Muribaculaceae bacterium
GAGGCGAACCTGCGACGCGTTTTCGCCCACGTTCACGACCTCCCACGTGTGCTCCAGCGTCTGCGAGGAAGTGTCGCGGACCGTCACCCTCGCGCCGTCCGCGATGTCCTCGATCAAGAGGTCGCGACCCCTCGAATCGCGGCACGTGACGCGCCGCGCCCCCTCCTCTTCCGCCTCGGCGATGTCCGCGCAGGGGTGCGCGAGAACCTTGAACACGGACTTTGTGATGGCGAGCGGCCCGTCCGTCGAGAACCACACGAAGCCGGCGACCTGGCCCCTGGCCGGGACGCCGAGCGGGATGCGGAACTTCAGCGAGCCGAGGGACGCCCCCTCCAGCGAGTCGCAGTTGCCGTCCGCGCAGTCGTCGTCGCAGGCGTCGCAGTCGTCGCCAAGGTGGTCCTCGATGGAACCGCCGCCGCATCCCGAATCGTCGTATGTGTGTTCCGCGGACCCGGACCACACCTCCACGCCGTCCACGCACACCCTGCCCGTGCTGCCGTCCGCCGAGGTGGTCACGCGTGCGTCGCCGCCGAGTCCGCCCGTGACGACGAGTTCGCAGCGGCTCCGCAGCCATCCTCCGTCCCAATCCCGATGCCACTTCTTCCGGAGGCACCTGGAGTCGAGCGGATAGTCGTCCTCCTCGTGGTAGCGTCCGCTTTCCCAGTCGTAGACGAGGCCGTCGTATCCGCATCCGTGGCCGAGGCAGCCCCATCGGACGGAGGGGTCGAGGATGACGAGGGCGCCCGGCCCGAACGCGTGGATTCCCGGACGGCCCGCCGTGATCGTCCCGCCGGTCTCGTCGCCGGAGAACGAGAGGCCGCCGCCCGCCACCGACAGGCCCCCGAACTCGCCCATGTCGCGCTCGTCCGCCCCCGGCGGCGCCTTGCACGGGCGGAGCGACTGGTCGACCACGAGGCGGATCCGCGACCTCGACCCGTCCGTGAACACGGTGAACGTCGCCCCGCTCTCCCCGACAACCTCGCGACCGCCCCCTATGCGGAACTCCGGCGAGTAGGAGACGAGGTGGAGGGGCGTCGGCGAGCGCGCGAGCCCCCCGCCCGTGGCGCGGAGGCGCAGGGTCAGCGACGAGGGGCGGTCGTCCGCCGCGAGCGGGATGCGGAAGCTGTCGCCGCGCGGCGAGGCCGCCACCGAGCCGGACGACCCCGTGTCCGCCGCCCATTCGAGGACCGCGCCCTGGAGCCGCCACGCGGCGGCGTTCGTCGGCGAGGCGGAGACGAAGAACTGCCGCCACGCGCTCGTTCGGTCGACGGCGAACGTCCGCTCGTAGAGGACGTCCGACGAACCGTCGGGGACGTCCGCCGCGAACCCGGCGAAGAGCGTCCAGCCCGCGAGCGAGCCGCCGGCGGCGGACGTCGCGGACGCGAACGCCGCGTTCGTCGCGGACGACGCGACGCGCGCGAGGATGTCCGCGTCGGACACGTGGCGGACGCGGGGGTCGAGCCCCCGCGCGACGGCCTCGCCGTCGGCGATGCCGTCCCCGGAGGTGTCGGCGAGGCCGGGGTCCGTGCCGTGGACGAAGAGCTCGTCGGAGATGGAAAGCCCGTCGCCGTCTCGGTCGGGGTCCGCCAAGTCTTCGGCGGAAAGAGGATAAAACGCAAGCGAGGTGACGTTCGTCGGCAGGGCGTTCGTCGTCCACGCGCCGCCGCCGAGGGACGCGCCCGCGACGATGTTCGTCACCTCGTCGACGCCGAGGCGCGAGAGGTCGTAGCGGTAGGCGAAGCGTCCCGACGGCCAGACCTCCATCTGGAACGAGACCGGGCTGTCGGCGCGGCGGTTCAGGAGGACGTTCTGCCACGCGAGCTGGAGCGTGTTCGAGGGCGTGACGAAGTTCCAGAATTGTGAAGAGAATGTTTTTGACGTGGAGATCGGGAGAATCGGGAGATCGTCTGCGCCGTCTTCCTTTGCGCCCTTTGCGTTCTTTGCGTTGAGATCATCTTCTTCCGCTGACGCGCCCAACGCCACCCAGTTCGCCACTGGCACGATGCCGAGCGGGGCGCGGAACGGCGCGAACCAGCTGTTCGTCGCGATGTGTCCGTCCTCGTCGCGGACGAGCGGGTCGGCCTTGCCGAAGGAGAACACGCGCAGAGAGTCAACGTCGTTCGTGCCGAGCCGGAACGCCCAGTCCTCGAACGCGAGGCATATCCAGTCCTCCGCCGCGCCGAACGCCCGCCAGTCGGCGCACACGCTCGCCCCGTC
The DNA here is from genome assembly GCA_963606275.1 of uncultured Muribaculaceae bacterium. Lineage (GTDB taxonomy): Bacteria > Verrucomicrobiota > Kiritimatiellia > RFP12 > UBA1067 > UBA1067. Next base: position 2,218 of record CAVCXQ010000218.1, read on the forward strand.
GGGGGGCGAGAAGTCGAACGCCTCGCCCGTCCCGACGCGCGTCAGGACGAATCCGCGCTCGACGTCGGCGGCGGTGATGACGCGCCTTGCGTCCGTGGCGGCCGGCGCGGGGGCGGTCTCGCCCGCCGAGAACGTGGCGATGTCGGAACCCGTGTCGGCGGCGACCAGGACGCTGTCGGAACGTTCGCCAAGCAAGGCGGTGTTGGAGGCGGGCATGGTCGCCGTCTGAACAGCCTCCGCACCAGCCTCCTCCGGCGACACGGAATCGGGCGACGCGCCCCCCTTGGCGGACGTGTCGCCACCCGGCTTGGTGCCCGCGAAGACCCACAGGGCGAGGAAGAACGCGCCGAGAAGGAACCGGGCCGCCTTCGGCTGGCCTTTCAGGAACGCGGCGAACCCCCGCGCCAGAC
>CAVCXQ010000219.1:0-2614 GCA_963606275.1 uncultured Muribaculaceae bacterium
CCGACCGCGACGCGCCGATCTTCAAGGTCGCGCACTACGGCATCGTCGGCGACCTGAACGTCGTCGTCCCGAAGCTGATCAAGGCGATAAGGAACAAGGGCGCATGAGCACCATACTCGACAAGATCGTCGCCGACCGCGAGCGATACTCCTGCCAGGTCAAGACCCTCGGCGAGTGCCGCATCCCGTCGCCGGTGCAGTTCGGGCAGTTCGTCCAGGACGGCGAGCGCATCTTCGCCACCGAGAACGAGACCTACTCGCGGTTCGCGGAGACGAAGCTGGGCCACCAGCCGACGTTCGAGCGCGCCGGCCCGAAGGAGCGCATCTTCCACGACCCGAGCTGGACGCGGGTGGCGATCGTCACCGCCGGCGGGCTCTGTCCGGGGCTGAACACGGTCATCAAGGGCCTGGTCGAGATCCTCGAGTTCGACTACGGGGTCAAGACCATCTTCGGCATCCGCTACGGCTACGCCGGGCTGAACCCGAAATACGGCTACGAGCCGATGATGCTGAACGCGGACAACGTGGACACGATCCACGAGGCGGGCGGGACGATCCTCGGCTCCAGCCGAGGGGCGCAGCCGACGGACGTGATGGTCGACACGTTGGTCAGGATGAACATCAACGTGCTGTTCTGCATCGGCGGCGACGGGTCGCTGAGGTGCGCGAGCGACGTCGCGGCGGAGGTGGCGCGGCGCGGGCTGAAGATATCCGTCGTCGGCATCCCGAAGACGATCGACAACGACCTGGTGTTCGTGGGGCGGAGCTTCGGCTTCGAGACGGCGGTGGCGGAGGCCGCGGAGGTCACGCGCAACGCGCACGTCGAGGCGAAGGGCACCCCCCATGGGATCGGCCTCGTGAAGCTGATGGGGCGCGACTCCGGGTTCATCGCGGCGGCGGCGTCCATCGCCAACCCGATCGTGAACTTCTGCCTGGTGCCGGAGGTCAAGTTCGACATGGACGGCCCGCAGGGGCTGCTGACGGCGCTGGAGCGCCGCTTCGCGGCCGGCAAGTCGCACGCGGTGATCGTCGTCGCCGAGGGCGCCGGCCAGGAGCTCCTCGAGGGCGACGAGCGCCGCGACGCGAGCGGCAACGTCCTCAAGAAGGACATCGGCGTCTACCTGAAGGACCGCATCTCCGAGCACCTCAAGGGGCGCGGCATCGACTCGAGCGTGAAGTACATCGACCCGAGCTACATCATCCGCAGCTGCCCGGCGCGCGGCACGGACGCGATCCGGTGCTACAGCCTGGCGCGCGCGGCGGCGCACGCGGCGATGGCGGGGCGCACGGACTGCGTCGTCGGCAACATCGGCGAGAGCTACGCGCTCGTGCCGATCGCGCTCGCGACGATCGAGCGCCAGAAGCTCGACGTCGAGGGGCAGCTCTGGCGCAGCGTCCTGGACGCCACCGGGCAGAACTTCTACTTCGACGGAACGCCGCGCCACAAAGGCTCCGGCGCCCTCCCGTTCGCGCCGTAGCCGGCCTCGCCGCGCAGCGGCGGCGAATATAGTATAATGCGGGCATGAGCAAGCTCTTCGTCATCGACCTCATGCCCTTCCTCTACCGGGGGCACTTCGTGTTCCTGCGCAGCCCGCGCCTCACCACGGGCGGCATCAACACCTCCGCGCTGCTCGGCCTCGCCAACGGGCTCGAGTCCATCCTCAAGCGCGAGCGTCCGACCCACGCAGTCCTCGCCATGGACCCCGGCGGGCCGACCTTCCGCCACGAGGCGTATCCCGCCTACAAGGCGCAGCGCCAGAAGATGCCCGAGGACCTCGCCGCGTCCATCCCCTACGCCTTCGAGCTGGCGGACGCCCTGCGGATCCCGGTCGTGCGCGCGGACGGCTTCGAGGCGGACGACGTGATCGGCACCATCGCGGCGAAGGGCGCGGCGGCTGGCTTCGACGTCTTCGTCGCGACGCCGGACAAGGACGCCGCGCAGCTCGTGCGCAAGGGCGTCAGCCTCTACCGTCCGTCCCACGCCGGCGACGCGCCGGAGGTGCTGGACGAGGCGGGCGTCTGCGCCCGCTGGGGGCTGTCCAGCCCGGCGCAGATGATAGACCGCCTCGCGCTCGCCGGCGACGCGTCCGACAACATCCCCGGCATCCGCGGCGTCGGCGAGAAGACGGCCGAGAGCCTGCTCGCTCGGTTCGGCTCGGTCGAGGGAGTGCTGGCAAACGCCGCGTCGGTGAAGGGCAAGCTCGGCGAGAAAATCGCCGCCGGCCGCGCCGACGCCGAGATGTCGAAGTTCCTCGCCACCATCCGCACCGACGTGCCGGTCGAGCCGGACTGGGAGAGCTACAGGCTGTCGGGACCAGACCCGGAGAAGCTCGCGAAGGTCTGCGCCAAGTTCGAACTCAACCGCCTCGCCAGGGAGCTCCTGGGCGCGGAGGCGGCAGGAGCGGGCGAGCAGAAGGGCGATGGCGTCGGGGGGCGTGAGGGGCAGGAGAGACAGGAGGGACAGGAGGCAGGTCTCGCGTCGCTCATGTCGATCGCCACCGTCCCCCACGACTACCGCCACGTGGTGTCCGAGGCCGACGCGCAGGCGCTTCTCGCGGAGCTGATGAAGTGCGGCCGCGTCGCCTTCGACACCGAGACGACGGCGCGCGAGCCGG
>CAVCXQ010000220.1:0-2613 GCA_963606275.1 uncultured Muribaculaceae bacterium
TGAACGTCGAGATCTCGCGGAAGCCCTTCGCCTTCAGGAGGCGGACGCTTTCCGCATAGCTGCGCCGCGCCGTCTTGGCGACGCCGAGGTAGCGCATGTATTCGCCGCAGTAGTCCTTCTGCGAACGGTATGAGATTTCCATGTGGGTGATTATACCAAATCCGCTCTCCGAAGCGCAAGGGGACTCCGGCAAGCGACAGGACGGACGCGGCGCGGCGGCGCGTCACATCTCGGACACGAGGACGCTCGAGCCGACCGGCATCAGCAGGTCGATCTCGGTCCTGTCCGGGACCTTGAACGAGATCCCGAGCGAGCGCCAGAACGCGGACGCGCCCTTCGGCAGCTCGTAGGCGCCGGCGTCTCCGGTCGGCTCGTCGGCGAGGTCGTAGCGCTTGAAGAACTTGTCCTTCAGGAGCAGGTCGGCGGTGCGGGCGCGGCGGTGGACGACGAGCGTAAAGCGCGGGTGGTCCATGACGTAGAGCTTCTGGCCGATGCGCACGGTGTCGACGTTCCCTCCGTTCAGCCGCGCGAGCGAGGCGAAGGTCGAGCCGTGCTCCGCCGCGATGCGCGAGGCGGAGTCGCCGCGCCGGACTTCCACCTGCCTGACCCAAAGGGGCGTCTTCTTCACGAACAGCCGGCGGACGTTCAGCGTCCCCAGCCGCCTGGCGAGCGCGTCGTCGAGGTCGGCGGCCGGAGAGCCCGGCAGGGCGCGCAGCTGCTCGATGGTCGAGACCGCCATCTCCACGTCGCGGAGGCGCTCGGCCTCCTCAAGGCGCAGCAGCAGGTTGCGGACGCGCACCGGGCGCTTCTCGGTCACCGCGTTCCTGACCTCCGGCGCGACCGGCTGGGGCGGCTCCGGCGCGGCGGCGTCCTTCCGGACCTCTGCGGGGGCGGACGCGACGGGCGCGGCGGACGCCGCCTCGGGCGCGCCGTCGGCGGCGGAGGCGGCGCGGCGGCGCACCAGCGTGACCGTGAACGAGACAAGCGCGACGACGCCGACGGCGAGGAACACCCACTTCAGCCCGGAGCTCTTCGCCTCGTCCTGACGCGGATTCCACTCTACGCCGTACCTGCCGCGCCTGAGCGACATCGCCGGCTACTTGCCCTGGGGCGTCTCGGCGGGGATGACGCCGGAGACGCAGCTGCGGGCGATCTCGACGATCGCGCCGGGGCAGATCTCGACCTTGAAGGTCTTCTCCGTCGCCTCCTGGATGACGCCCATGAGGCCGCCGGCGAAGACGACCTTCGCGCCGGCGCGGAGCTCCTCGATCATCTTGCGGCGCTCCTTCTCCTTGCGCTGCTGGGGGCGGATCATCATGAAGTAGAAGATCGCGAGGATGAGGAGCATCGGCACGAGCATGCCGAAGCCGCCGGAGGCCGGCGCCGCCGGCGCCGCGTCGCAAATCAATAGTGCGCTGTTCATCGGTTTTCCTTCCTTGAGGTTGCAATGCCGCGTATTCTACCAAAAACCGCCGCTCCCCGCCGACCACGCCGCACTTCTCGCCGCCGGCGTTGTAATGCGTCACTAATCCCGTCGCTACCAGAACTGCCATTGCCCGGTGCGGAGCACCCAGACGCCCAGCGCCAGGTTAGTCGTCGCGTGCGCAACCGCCGCCGCGAACAGTCCGCGCCGACGGCAAAGCAGCCAGTATGCCGCGCCGGCGGCAGCGCCGACCAGCCAGCGGTCGTGCTCGACCGCGAACAGCGCCACCGACCACCACGGCCCCGCGAAGCCGACCAGCCACCGCCGGAAGAACATCTCCTCCGCCACCGAGATCACGAACGCGCTCCCGGCCAGGCGGACGGCCACCATCGCCGCCCCGGCCTCCGCGATCGCGCGCGTCCCGCCATCGCCCACGATGCACCACTCACGATACCACTCCCAGCCTAACTGCTCCGGCAGCACCCAGACCAGGAAGACCAGGAGGCCAATAATCGAATAATGGAATAATCGAATAATCGAATGGGCGAACGGACGAATCGTGATGCGGAGCCGAAGGCGGACGCAGGCGGCGGCGAGGACGGCGGCGACGACGGCGGTGCGGACGGCGTAGGCGCCGGCCGTCGCCGGCAGCAGCGCCATCAGGACCATCCACGCCGCATAGGGCGCGACCAGCCAGAACGACTCCGGGCGGAACAGTCCGCCCTTCCCCGTCTGGCGCGAACAGTCCATGGCCTCGCTACGCGAAGAGCTTCGCGAGCTTCTCGAGCTGCGCGGACTTCTCGCGGTTCTCCTGGAGCTTGCGCCGCGCCTCGGCGACGACGGCCTCCGGCGCGTGCGCGACGAACGCCTCGTTCGCGAGCTTCGCCTCCGCCGACTTGATGAAGCCCGCTAGCTTCGCTAGCTCGCCCGCGATGCGCTTCGCCTCCGCCGCCTTGTCGACCAGCCCCTCGAGCGAGAGGTAGACCGTGCCGAAGCGCGTCATCTTCGACGGCATCGCCAGATCGCTGCCGGCGGGCACGAACTCGACCGACTCGGCCCGCATGGCGCGAGCCAAGACGGTAACTTCATCCATGGGCAAGGGTTCGGGGCTGCCAGAAGCCCCGTCCGTTGCGGCGCCAGAAGCCCCGTCCCTTTGCGCCATGGCCACCGTCACCTTGACGAACGCGCTC
>CAVCXQ010000221.1:0-2613 GCA_963606275.1 uncultured Muribaculaceae bacterium
CCCAAGTCGCCCGCCCGGAGGCGGGAGCACCGTTGCCCCGAAACGCGCCGCACGTCGGCAAGCGAAGGGAGGGACGCGACGGAAGGCAAACAGAAGATTCGCAACCTAACCCATTACCCGATGTCGAGGATGATGAGGCTCCAGGACCCCTCCCTGACATTATGCGGGGAAGGTGAGGGTATAAAGAACCCGCGCCGTCCATGGAAAAGTCGGCGCGGTCAGGTCGGACGGACGATTCCGGCGGCAAAGGCGTCGAACTCCGGGATCTCCACCGTCTCCGCCGCGCCGGCGTCGACCGCCGCCGCGAACGCCGGGTCCATCGGAAGCCGGACTGTCGCGGGGATGGAGAACCGCTCCGCCAGACCGGCGGCCTTCGACTCGCCGAACACGTCGATTCGCCTGCCGCAGTCCGGGCACTTCAGGTAGCTCATGTTCTCGACGAGTCCAAGGACTTCCTTGCCCATCATCCGAGCCATCTTGACGGACTTCGCCACGATCGTCTCGACCAGTCCCTGCGGGGTGGACACGACGACCACGCCGTCGACCGGCAGGGACTGGAACACCGTCAGCGGCACGTCGCCGGTCCCCGGCGGCATGTCGACGAACATCACGTCCAGCTCGCCCCAGTGGACGTCCGTCCAGAACTGCTTCACGCATCCGGCGACCACCGGCCCGCGCCAGACGACGGGGTCGGACGGGTCTTCCACGAGCATGTTGAGCGACACGACCCGGATCCCGCCGGTCGTGACCGCCGGCTCGATGCCGGCATCCGTCCTGTAGCACGCGCATCCGATCCCGAAGCCCTTCGGAATCGACGGGCCGGTGACGTCAGCGTCGAGAATCCCGACGCGAAGCCCGGCCTTCGCCGCCGCGACGGCGAGCATCGTCGTCACGAAGCTCTTGCCGACGCCGCCCTTCCCGCTGGCGACGGCAATCACCCTGCCGACCTTCGAGGCGGCGTTCAGCGGCGCCGCGAAGGCGTCCTTCCCCTTGCGTTCGGCGCAGCTCTCGCCGCATGCCGAGCAGTCGTGCGAGCATTCACCCGTCATTTCGCCGTGTCCTCCATGTCCTGTGCTCCCGCGCCCTATCGCGCGCCGAGGTAGGCGCTGATGCCGGCGGCGGCGCGGCGTCCCTCGCCCATCGCGAGGATGACCGTCGCCGCGCCGAGCACGATGTCGCCGCCCGCGAACACGCCGGGGATCGACGTCGCGTTCGTCTCCGGGTCGACCACGATGTTGCCGCGCTTGTTGACCTCCAGCCCCTCCGTCGTCGCCGGGATGAGCGGATTCGAGGCGTTGCCGACCGCGACGACGACCGTGTCGACGTCGAGGACGAACTCGCTGCCGGGGACGGCGACCGGGCTCCGGCGCCCGGAGGCGTCCGGCTCGCCCAGCTCGTATTTCAGGCATTCGAGTCCCGCGACCGCGCCCTGGTCGTTGCCGAGGACGCGCTTCGCGTTTTCGAGAAGATGGAACTCGACGCCCTCCTCCTTCGCGTGGTGCACCTCCTCGCGGCGCGCCGGCATCTCCGCCTCGCTGCGGCGGTAGACGAGATAGACCTTCTCCGCGCCGAGCCGCAGGGCCATGCGCGCGGCGTCCATCGCGACGTTGCCGCCGCCGAGGACGGCGACCTTCTTGCCGTGCCAGAACGGGGTGTCCGCCTCGCCCTCGCGATACGCCTTCATCAGGTTCGCGCGCGTCAGGTATTCGTTCGCGGAGAAGACGCCGTTCAGGTTCTCGCCCTCGATGCCCATGAACTTCGGGAGCCCCGCGCCCGTGCCGACGAACACCGCGTCGAAGCCGTCCTTGTCGATGAGGTCCTTCAGGTGGCGCGTGCGGCCGACGACGAAGTTCGTCTCGACCTTGACGCCGAGCTTCTTCAGTCCGTCGATCTCGTGCTGGACGATCGCCTTCGGCAGGCGGAACTCCGGGATGCCGTAGACGAGGACGCCGCCGCACTTGTGGAACGCCTCGAACATCGTGACGTCGTGTCCGGCCTTGGCGCAGTCCGCCGCGCAGGTGATGGACGCCGGGCCCGAGCCGACGACGGCGACGCGCTTGCCCGTCTTCGGGGCGCAGGCGACCGGCTCCTCCGTGCCGCTTTCGCGCGCGAGGTCGGCGCAGAAGCGCTCGACGCGTCCGATGGCGACGGACTTCTCGACGTCCTTCAGGAGCTTGCCCATCGTGCAGAACTTCTGGCACTGCTTCTCCTGGGGACAGACCCGACCGCAGACGGCCGGCAGGAGGGACGTCCGCTTGATGACCGCGAGGGCCGCGGCGAAGTCGCCCTCGGCCGCCTTCGCGAGGAACGCGGGGATGTCGATCGCGACGGGGCAGCCGGAGACGCAGGGCTTGGTCGGACACTGCAGGCACCGAGACGCCTCGCATTTCGCCATCTCGGCCGTGTAGCCGAGCGCGACCTCGTTCATGTTGCGGGCGCGTTCCTTCGCGTCCTGCTCCGGCATCGCCTGAGGCGGAACCGCCATTTTCTCCTTCGCCGTCATCTCAAATCTCCTTCGCCATCTTCAGCAAGTTGCACTCGTGCTCCTTCGCGGCCAGTTCCTGCGGCTTGAAGGCGCCCATGCGCTTGAGCATGAGGTCCCAGTCGACCTGG
>CAVCXQ010000222.1:0-2579 GCA_963606275.1 uncultured Muribaculaceae bacterium
GCGCTCCACGACAAGATGACCGAGGGCGTCTACGACGACGTCTCCGACCTCTTCGCCGTCTCCGAGCCGAAGCCCGGCCGCACCTACGACGTCCTGAAGAAGGGCGTCGCCGCGATCCGCGAGGCGAACGCCGAGATCGGCCTGGCGATCTCCGAGGAGGAGATGAAGTATCTCGCCAAGGCGTTCAAGCAGGCGAAGCGCAACCCGACGGACACCGAGCTCGTCATGTTCGGCCAGGTGAACTCCGAGCACTGCCGCCACAAGATCTTCGGGGCCGAGTTCGTCATCGACGGCAAGAGGCAGTCCAAGAGCCTCTTCGAGATGATCAAGAACACCCACAAGAGGCGTCCGAAGGACACGCTCTCGGCCTACAAGGACAACTCGGCCGTCGTCACGGGCTTCAAGACGGACGTCTTCTCGATCGACCCGAAGACGAACGCCTACTCGTTCAGGCGCGACGAGATCGACCAGCTCATGAAGGTCGAGACGCACAACCACCCGACGGCGATCTCGCCGTTCCCGGGCGCGGCGACGGGCGTCGGCGGCGAGATCCGCGACGAGGCGGCGACGGGCGCCGGCTCGCGCACGGTCGCCGGCATCTGCGGCTTCATGGTCTCCAACCTGCGCATCCCCGGCTTCCCGCAGCCGTGGGAGCGCGAGTTCGCGGACTTCCCGACGCGCCTCGCGACGCCGCTGCAGATCATGACGGACGGCCCCCTGGGCGGCGCGGCGTTCGGCAACGAGTTCGGGCGTCCGCAGCTCTGCGGCTTCTTCCGCACCTACGAGGGCGAAATCGCGGGCGAGCTGCGCGGCTACCACAAGCCGATCATGCTCGCCGGCGGCATGGGCGTCATCCGCCACGGACAGGTGCAGAAGCGCGACGTCACCGTCGGGGCCCTGATCGTGCAGATCGGCGGGCCGGCGATGCGCATCGGCCTCGGCGGCGGCGCCGCGAGCTCGATGATGACCGGCACCAACTCCGAGGCCCTCGACTTCAACTCCGTCCAGCGCGGCAACGCCGAGATGCAGCGCCGCTGCCAGGGCGTGATCGACGCCTGCGCGGCGCTTGGTAAGGCCAACCCCGTCCTCTCCATCCACGACATCGGCGCCGGCGGCCTCTCCAACGGCTGCCCCGAGCTCGTCGAGGCCACCGGCGGCAAGTTCGAGCTCCGCAAGGTCCACAACGAGGAGCCGTCCATGAGCCCGATGGAGATCTGGTGCTGCGAGGCCCAGGAGCGCTACGTGCTCGCGCTCCGTCCGGAGGCGAAGGACTTCTTCGAGGCCCTCTGCTCGCGCGAGCGGTGCCCCGTCGCCTTCATCGGCGTCGCGACCGGCGACGGCCGCCTCGTCCTGGAGGACGCGCACTTCGGCGACAAGCCGATCGACATGGACGTCAAGGTCCTGCTCGGCAAGCCGCCGCGCATGGTCCGGAAGGTGAAGCACGTGAAGCCGACGCGCGCGCCGGCGAACTTCGAGGGCGTCCGCCCGATCGACGCCCTCACGCGCGTCCTGCACCTGCCGGCCGTCGCGGACAAGACGTTCCTGATCACCATCACCGACCGTACCGTCACCGGCCGCGTCGCGCGCGACCAGATGGTCGGCAAGTTCCAGCTCCCGGCGGCGGACTGCGCCGTCGCGACGATGGGCTACACGACGTTCAACGGACAGGCCATGGCGACGGGCGAGCGCACCCCGGTCGCGCTCCTCGACGGGCCGGCGTCCGGCCGCCTCGCCGTCACCGAGGCGATCACCAACCTCGCCGCCGCCGACGTCGGCGACATCTCGCAGATCCGGCTCTCCGCCAACTGGATGGCCCCGTGCGGCGAGCCGGGCGAGGACGCGATCCTCTACGACACGGTGAAGGAAGTCGGCCTCAGCTTCTGCCCGAAGCTCGGCGTCTCCATCCCCGTCGGCAAGGACAGCTGCTCGATGCACACCGTCTGGCAGGACAGGAAGGGCGTCGCGCGCAAGCAGGTCGCGCCGCTCTCGCTCGTCGTCTCGTCGTTCGCGCCGGTGAAGGACGTGCGCCTCACGCTGACGCCCGACCTCAAGGCCGACCCGCGCGGCGAAGGCTCCGTCCTCGTCTACGTCAACCTCGGCGCGACGGGCGAGTCCCCGCTCGGCGCGACCGCGCTCGCCCAGGTCTACGGCTATCTCGGCGACACGCACGCGGACGCCGACGCCGCGCTCCTCAAGCGCTTCTTCAACGCGATGCAGCGGATCGTCCGCGAGAAGCTCGCGCTCGCCTACCACGACCGGTCGGACGGCGGCCTCGCCGTCACGCTCGCGGAGATGGCGATCACGGGCGGACGCGGCCTCGTCGCGAAGCTCCCGGACGGCGACGCCCTGGAGGAGCTCTTCAACGAGCAGCCGGGCGCCGTCCTCCAGGTGCGCGAGTCGTATCTCAAGAAGGTGCTCGGCATCTTCGCCGCCGCGCGCGTCCCGGCCGAGGCGATCGGCGTCGCGCTCGCGACGAGCCGCACCTTCGAGCTCTTCGTCGGCGCCCGCGAGGCCGTCAAGACGGACATCACCTACCTGCGCCGCTGCTGGTCGGAGACGACCTACCGGATGCAGGCCCT
>CAVCXQ010000223.1:0-2578 GCA_963606275.1 uncultured Muribaculaceae bacterium
CATCGGATTTCGATTTGCGCATGCTGCTATAACCACGAGAGGTTTCTTCCCTCGTTCATGGCGTCCATGCAGTCCCAGACGGATTCGTCCTGGGAGCTTGTCGTCGTCGACGACTGCTCGACCGACGCCTCCTTCGAGATGCTCCGGGAATATGCGAAGGGAGACTCGCGGATCCGCGTGTTCCGGAACGACCGCAACCGGCACATGTGCCATTCCGCGAACCGCTGCGTGTCGATGGCGAGCGGCGACCTGGTGACGCTGATGTCGTGCGACGACGAGATGCTGCCGGAAAAGGTGTCCTACGACCTCGCGTTCTTCCGCGCGCGGCAGGACATCGCCGCCCTCTACGCGATTCCGCAGGTCATCTCCGAGGACGGGGCGCCGGGGCTTCCGCTGGACATCGCCCCCGACTTCTCCCGCGCCGCCCTTCTGCGCCGCCAGCTCTTCGGGCGCAATGCGCTGTCCATCCCCGGCCTGACCCTGCGCAAGAGCGTCTGGAATTCGGTCGGCGGCTACAATCCGCTGCTTCGGATGACGCAAGACCACGAGCTGCACATCAGGATCCTCAAGTCGTTCGAGGTCGCCTGCTCCGAGCGCCCGACCATCCGCTACCGTCGGCACGCGGACAGCCTCAGCGCGATGAGCGAGGACGTCATGAACGCCATCGTCAACGAAAGCGTCGGATTCCTGTCAGACCATTATCTCGCCGGACTTCCCGACGTCGGGCTGCTGGACGCGGTCGTCCCGGACTGCCGGAGGTTCGGAGATCCGACGAACGACACCGTCCCCTATTTCCTCGCCCGCCATGCGCTCGAGCGCGGAAAGGAGCCGGAGGTGCGGGCGGCAGGGCTCCTGGCGCTCTACCGCTATCTTTCGGCTCCTTCCAACCGAAGCCTTGTGGAACGGCTATACGACTTTCTCCCGAAGGATTTCATGATGATGTCCACCTTGCCGACGATAGGCGCGATGAAGTGCCTGTCTCGCGCCGAGGAGTCGCTTCGTCTGGTGGAGAGCTCGGTCAGCTATCGCCTTGGCATGTTCGTCACCTGGCCGCTGCGCCGGATCTACAGGGGTCTGCTCGGACATGAGTGACGGATTCCGCGGCAAGGTCGCCAAGGGCGTCGTCTGGACGCTGCTTGAGCAGGCGAGCGCACAGGTCGTGAACTTCGGCCTGGGAATCGTGCTGGCCCGGCTGCTTCCGCCGTCGGCCCACGGGTCGGTTGCGATGGTGATGGTGTTCGTGTCCATCGCCACCGTCATGTCCAGCGCAGGCTTCGGCCAGGCGCTTGTGCAGAAGAAGGACGCCGACAAGGCGGACTTCAACGCGGTTTTCCACGTCAGCCTTGCGGTCTCGCTTGCCCTGGCGGCCTTGCTGTGCCTTGCCGCGCCGGCCGTGGCCGGATTCTACGGCATGCCGGAGCTCTGCCCGGTGCTCAGGTGTCTTTCGGCGAACGTGCCGATTACGGCGGTTGGCTCCGTGCTAAATGCGTCGCTGAGCCGCCAGATGCGCTTCGACTTGATCTTCCGCGTCTCCCTTGCGGTCTCCCTGACGTCCGCCGCCGTCGGCACGGCGCTGGCCTTTGGCGGATTCGGCGTCTGGGCGATCGTGTGGTCTTCCGTGTGCTCGAGCGTCGTCGGCCTCGCCGTCCGCTGGTGGCTCCTCCGCTGGAGGCCTTCTCCGCAGATCGCGTGGTCGCGGCTGAGACCGCTGTGGGCTTACGGATGGAAGCTGCTGGCGCGGCAGCTGCTCGGCGCGTTCAGCGGAAACCTGTATGCGTTCCTGATCGGACGTTTCTACACGCCCGCCGAGCTCGCGTTCGTCAACAAGGGGCGCAGCCTTCCGGAAATGTTCGCGAACACGATGAGCGCGGCGCTCGTCGAGCCGTCGTTCCCGGCGCTGTCCCGCATTCAGGACGACCGCGAGCGGCTGCGCGAGGCCGCAAGCCGCCTTCTGATGGTGTCGTCCGTCGTGATCCTTCCCTCCCTCGCGTTCCTCTTCGCCGTCGTCGACAAGCTTGTCCCGGCCCTCTACGGCGAGGCCTGGCTGCCGTGCGTGCCGTTCGTGCGCCTGGTCTGCGTCTGCCTGATGTTCATGCCGCTGACGGGCGTCTGCAGCATCGGGATGCTGGCGGTCGGCAGGAGCGACGTGGTGCTGAAGCTGGACGTCGGCAGCACGGTCTTGTCGCTCGCCGTCATGGTGACGTGCTTCCCGTTAGGCGTTCTCACGTGGACCGCGGTAGGCGTCGGCGTGTCGGTCGTGTATGGCGTCTTCGTCTACTGCGCCCCGTGCCGGAGGCTCTTTGGCTATTCCCGGTTGACGATGCTGCGGGACGCCGCTCCGGCGCTGGCGCTGGCCGGCGCGTCTGCGCTGGCGGCCTGGGCCGTCGGGAAGTGCGTCGTCGGGACTGGCTTCGCCGCATTGGCGGGGTGCCTGGCTCTCCAGGGGGCGGTTGCGGCGCTGGTGGTGGCGGGCATCGCCTGGTTCCTGCGCCCCCGTGCCGTCCGCGAGCTGCTCGAGGTGCTGGGCCCGCGGCTTCCTCGCGGCGTCCCGGTCGTCGACAGGGTCGTGCGACATTTC
>CAVCXQ010000224.1:0-2574 GCA_963606275.1 uncultured Muribaculaceae bacterium
GAGTTCTTCGAGGGACTGAAGAGCCTCTACGCGAAGCTGCCCTACGGCGCGAAGGAGCAGGGCGAGCGCAAGAACGAGGCGGCGTATGCGCGGCCCCTGTGCATGCTCCTCGCCGCGCAGGGCTTCCGCTATGACCCCGAGGTCACCCAGACGCAAGGCCGCAGCGACCTCATTGCCGAGCATCCGTGCGGCATCTACATCTTCGAGCTGAAAATCGACCAGCCGGCCGACGAAGGACTGAAGCAGATCCGCGAGAAGGGCTATGCCGAGCCGTACCGGGCGCGGGGGCTGCCGATCTACGCCTTCGGCCTCAGCTTCGACTCCGCGACGCGCCAGTTTGTCGAGGGGAAGGTCGAAAAAATCGCGCCATAAAGACCTTGAAGCAACTTCTGGGCGGCGGGACTTTGGTGGCATCCGCTGCGGCGGGCGCACAGCCTACGCATCCCTGCCGCGCCGGACGGTTCGCGGAATCGGCTGGGCGTCAAAGGAACGCCGCATAATTCTCGCGCGTGACGACGTCGAACGTCGCGTCGGGATAGGCCGCCGCGAACGCCCTACCCACCGCGCACTAGGCACTAAGCGCTACCCCCCCTTGACATTATGCGGGGGGGGGGTATAATACGCAACAAAAGTTGAAAGGTGGAAAGGAACCAACCATGAAACTCAAGATCATCGCTGCCGCCGCGCTTGCCGCGTCCGCTGCCTTCGCCGCGCCGCAGTGGACGACTGGCTCGTACGTCCAGAGCAGTTGGACGGCGAACCCCAGCAACGTCTTCTGGACGGCGACGGCGGCCGGTCACGCGGAGTTCGTCAATGGCAGCCTCCCGGTAGGCTACAACGACGGTAGCAGCGGCGTCGTCAAAAACAACACCTCGGCGGAGATTGTCCTCTCGAAGACGGCGCAGATCGACGAGCTCCGCTTCTGGTCGCACTGGAAAGACTCCGGGCGCGACGGGATCTGCGTCACCTCGGTCGAGGTCAAGACGTCCGCGTCCGATGAATGGACCGACATCGGCGCGCCGTCCGTATCGTATGGCGTCAAGGGCGACAGCTCCGGCGTGACCGGCACCGGGACACTGTTCGCCTTCCTCGCCAACGAGGACGGGACTCCGCTGGCGTCCGCCGTCACGGCGGTGCGCGTCAACTTCGGGGTGCAGGACAACGACTGGACGTGCTATGGCGAGATCGAGGCCGTCGGCGCGTTCGACGACGGCAAGTGGCTGCTCTCGGTCGCCGATCCGGGCGAGAATCTCGGTTCCGTCGTCTGCTCGCCGGCGTCCGAGGACGGCTGGTACGCCGCCGGCACGTCAGTCACGGTGAAGTTCACGCCGGCGTCGGACGACATCACGTTCCTCTACTGGGACGGCTCGGCATCCGACGACCAGAAGACGTCGGCGGAGGTCGTCCTGACCATGGACGGACACCGCTCCCTGGAGGCGAAGTGCCAGACGCAGGAGTGGGTGTTCTACTCCGACAAGAACCTGCTTACGGACGGACTGCAGTCGTTTGGCGCGAAGGGGACGCTGGACAGCATCGTCATCACGTCAGGCAAGGACTACGGCGGCAAGAAGGAGCTCGACCTGCGGCGCCCGGTGCGTGGCGGCGGCAAGATCACCGGGATCGACGCGAACGGGCTCGCGCTCTCCGGATACCGTCTGGACACGCTCTACCTCCCGGACACGCTGAAGAGCGTCCGGCGCGGCCTTGGCGAGCTGGGGCTGAAGAAGATCGAGCCATTCCTGCCGGACTCCGTGACCTCGGTCGGCGGAGCGAGCCTCTTCAACGCCGGCAGCAGCCTCTACGGGCAGGAGCTCCGCCTGGGCTACGCGAAGGACGAGGACGGAAACCCGGTGCAGACCGTGTTCGAGATATGGAACGACAGCGAAGGATCGATCGCCTTCAAGGATGCGAGCGTCGGCCCGTCGGTCGACCTGGGTCCCGGGATCACGGACATCCCGCACTACACGTTCTACACGGCGACCGGCATCGAGACGCTGCAGCTGCGCGGCGACCTGACGAGGATCGCCAAGTATGCGTTCCAGAACATCGCGACGACGAAGGCCACGACGGTGACGTTCCACGGCGACCTGCCGGCGGAGGTGAGCGAGGTGGCGTTCGGGACGCCGAAGGACTACCTGCTGCGCTTCTGCGTGACGGCGGAGGGCCATTCGCGCTGGACGAAGCTCCTGCGCGACTCGGCGAAGGTTGCGCCATGGAGGTCGCTGGACGAGTCGGTGAAGGCGAAATACTGGGCGAACTGGCCGGAGGCGGACGGCAACAAGCGTCCGTTCGGGCTCACGACGTCCGAGGCGACGCTGGACGGCGCGACGCTGCCGGCGAACTGCTGGGTGCTCAGCGACCTGAAGACCGGCGCGATCCTGATAGTGCGCTGAGCGGGCTGGGCGGCGGGCTACGATCGCGTGAAGCGGCGGTCGTAGAGGAGCGCGCCGTTGAGGATCACGAGCACCGAGCCGAGGTTGTGGACGAGCGCGCCGGTGACGGGCGTCAGCCAACCGAGGGCCGAGCAGACGATCGCGCAGGCGTTGATCCCCATCGAGATCGCGATGTTCGTCT
>CAVCXQ010000225.1:0-2562 GCA_963606275.1 uncultured Muribaculaceae bacterium
TTCGCCGTTGCTTCGCAACCTTCCCTCCGAAGCGCGTTGCGCTTCTGCGGCGCATCTCTGCCCGCAGCGAGCCGTTCATCGGAAGGCGCTCGTCCGCGCAACCTAACCCATTACGTCCTGGGCAACCGGTTAGTTTTGCTCGTGCCTCGCAAAACTAACCGGTTGCTGGGGAGGTATGTCCGCAAATGGACGATTTGGTATAATACGCGGCTAGAGCGGCGATTCCGCCGTCTCGCGAACGCGAAGGGAAATCATGACCGTCTTGCTAGCCGACTCACTCGTACAGGGATTCCTCGGGTCCAACTTCATGGGGCAGGCGCTCGTCGTCGTCCAGCTGCTCGGTTCCGTCGTCATGGTGGCGACCATCCTCGGCAAGTGGAGGGAGCTGAGCTTCGTCGGCATGGCGACGCGGCGGTTCCTGCGCGACTTCTCCACCGGACAGGACGTGCTGGAATACTACCTGCAGCGGCGTCCGTCCGCGACGTCCGGCATCGAGGGGCTCTACAAGGAGACGTGCGAGCGGCTGCTGAAGATCCTCTCGCCCGACGCGCGCTCGCTGCTGGCCGGCCGGCAGGGCGCGGACGCATCGCTGACGGCGCGCGAGATCGAGCTGGTGCGCGGCACCTGCGAGCACGCGCTGGACGAGGAGGAGATCCGCGTCGAGCGCGGCATGGGCGTCATCTCGACCATCGTCGCCCTCGAGCCGATGCTCGGCCTGCTCGGCACCGTGTGGGGCGTGCTCGACGCCTTCGCCGAGATGGGCACCGCCGGCAGCGCCAACCTGGCGACGATCGCGCCGTCCATCTCCGCCGCGCTCGTCACCACCGTCGTCGGACTGCTCATCGCCATCCCCGGCGTCATCGCGCACGCCAGGCTCAGCGCGTCCGTCAGGAACATCACCTCCGACGTCGAGGGGTTCGCGGACGAGCTGATGGGGCGCATCGCGTGCGAGTTCCAGGGCAGGGGGGCGTAGGCGATGTCGATGCGCAGACGTGCCCGCGCGCGGCGCGAGGGGTCGAAGGCCAACATCGACATGACCTCGCTCATCGACCTGACCTTCCTCCTGCTGGTGGTGTTCATCGTCACCCTGCCGACGCTGGAGCAGACCGTCCACGTCGTCCTCCCGGTCGGCAAGACCGACTCGCAGAAGGACGACAAGCACAAGAACGTGTCGGTGTCCGTCGACCGCGACGGCAAGCTCTTCATCGGCGAGGCGCCGACGACGCACGAGGCCCTGAAGGCGGAGCTAGAGCGCGCCGTCGCCGAGGACGCCGAGGTCAACGTCCTGGTGCGCGGCGACGTGGACGCCGGCTACGGGCAGATCTACGAGGTGGTCCGCCTGGCGAAGAGCTGCAACGTCAAGCACCTCGGCCTGGTGTCGAAGGAGAACTGACCGGTGGAGCTCTGGCGGACGGAGGTGATCGAGGGCAGGCGTCCGGCCGTGCTCTCGGCCGCCACGCTCTGCGCCGCCGTCGTCCTGCACCTCCTCGCCTTCGCCGTCTTCTGGGCCGTCGCCGTCGCGAACGGGCTGTTCGAGAAGAAGGAGGTGATCGTCCCCATCGACCTCAGCGTCGTCGTCAACGAGAACCTCGACGGAGTGGAGGGAGAGCCTCCGCCGCTCGTCAACCCCGCGCCGCCGGAGCCGCCGAAGCCGCCGGAGCCGAAGCCAAAACCCCAGCCGAAGCCAGAGAAGCCAAAGCCGGAGCCGCCGAAGCCCCTGGAGCAGATCGTCACCAACGTGGTCAAGCAGACGGAACAGAAGAAGCCGCCGAAGAAGGAAGACCCTCCGAAGAAGGATCCCCCCAAGAAGGACGAACCTAAGAAGGACGAGCCGAAGAAGAAGCCGGATCCGCCGAAGAAGACGAAGGCGCAGCTTCGCCAGGAAAGAATAGACCGCATCCGCAACGGGACGAAGGCGGTGAACAAGCCGGTGGCGATCGAGGTGAAGGGCGCGAAGGCGAGCGGCAACGGCAAGACGGCGCGGCAGACGAGGTCGAAGGCGGAGATCGAGCGGATGCTGAACCAGGGCTACCGCCCCGGCACGGAGAACCGCGTCGCGGAGAGCGAGGAGCAGCGGTGTCTCTCGCTGATCCAGATGGCGATCGAGGACAGGTGGGACGCGATGAAGCCGAAGGTCGGCCGCGACGGCACAGTGGTCCTGCAGGTGCGGTTCAATTCGGCGGGAGGTTTCTCGGAGGTGCGTCTGCAGTCCGGGTGCGGCGACGCGCTGTCCGACCAGGCCGCGCTCTCGGTGGCGAGGGCGGTCACGAGCATCCGCGGGCTGAGCTCGGAGTTCGTCGCGAAGTTCCGCAGGGAGCCGCTCACGGTCCGCTACAACGTCCGCGGCCGCTAGCTCCGCCGGCGATTCAGAGGTAATAGGGCGTCTGCGAGGCTCCCATTTGCCTCCCCTCGCGTCCGTCCTGTCGCTTGCCGACGTGCGGCGCGTTTCGGGGCAACGGTGCTCCCGCCTCCGGGCGGGCGACTTGGGCGTCCTGCGGCCGTGCGGTGTTGTCTCACACGGAGCCACGGAGGCACGGAGGTGGCTCCACGGATCTCACGGAT
>CAVCXQ010000226.1:0-2549 GCA_963606275.1 uncultured Muribaculaceae bacterium
CTCCGGGCGCTCGGTGGGGACGTTCTTCCCCGGCGCGGCGCTCTAGCCGAGGGGGACGCCGTGAAGCGCATCGCCACGCTAGCCGCCGCGCTCGTGCTTTCAGCCGTCACGGCGGGAGGGGCGGACAAGCCCATGGTCGAGGTCAACCTCGGCGAGAAGGGCGCGGAGCGCAAGCGCTCGCTCAACTCGCTCCCCGGACCGGCGCGGAAGCTCTTCGCCAGATACGACGCCCTCGCCGCCAGGCAGGCCCCGCTGACCATCGCCGTCAGCGACCCGAAGTCCAAGGACTTCTCGTGGACGGTCTGCAAGGACGAGCGGAACAGCGCCGTCGTGTTCGTAACCCACAACCGCTCGGACAGCGCCGAGACGCTGACGTTCTCCGTCTCCGAGAAGACGCCGCTCTTCCCGACCTACCGCCGCGTGTTCTCCCGTGACGGCGGGAAGAGCTGGGAGACGATCGCCTTCGAGCCGCCGCACGGCAGCATAACCGGATGCCCGCAGCCGCTGCCGCGCCCGTTCGCCATCGAAGTCCCCCCGCATTCCCACCAGACCGCGACAGTGAGGCTAGGCAAATGACGTTCGGAGCAATCATCGCAGTCGCGGCGGCGATCACGCTGGACGTCGACGTCAGCCCCATCAAGGACCAGCGGAACTCGTCGAGCCGTCCCGACCTCGGCTACGCCGGGTGCCTCACCGAGGTCTCGCAATACAACGACGCGTTCTCCACCTGGGCCTACGGCGCCGGGATCAAGGAGACGGAGAAGGCCTTGCGCGGATGCGGGGCCAGGCTGCTGCGCCAGTGGGACGCCGTGCGCGAGTGGCAGCGCGGGATGGCCGGGGCCGGCAACTGCGCCAACCCCAAGGCGTACTGGTCGCTCTGGAAGAAGATGGGGATCAAGGTGCTGCTCACGCTGGAGCACTACGGAGTCTGGCCGGACAAGAAGTGCCGCAAGGAGCGCACCGGCGACATCAAGCGCGTCAGCCGCGTGATCTGCGACTACGCACGCTGGATTCGGCAGAACGGATACCAGGACGTCGTCGCCGGCTTCGAGCTTGGCAACGAGCCCTACTTCGGCAACGACCCGGAGGACTACGCGGCGCGCTGGTGCGCGATCCTGCCGGAACTGAAGAAGGTCTGGCCTGACGCGAAGATCGGCATCCCGATCGCGGAGTACCGCGCCGGCGACCCGGACCTCGACGTCGTCCGCAAGCGCCTCGGCGAGAAGAAGATGATGGCCGGCGGCGGCGAGTTCGAGCTCAACCGCTTCAACCAGTGGTCGGGGCGGTTCGTCGTCGCGATGTCGAACCAGCTCGACTCCGTGACCCACGTCATATACCACTTCTACGGCGGGGACGCGGCGTACGGGTGCAGCGCGAGCGGGTTCGGGCGCGTCAAGGCGTTCGCGAAGGTCTATCCGCAGATCGCCGACAAGCGCGTCTGGATCACCGAGTGGCGCGAGCGCTCGGACGAGGACATGCGCTGCCACCAGATGTTCGCCTCGACGCTCTTCAAGGGACACTACATGCTGTCCGTCCTCGCGCAGCCGAACGTGGACGGCGTGAACCTGCACACGATCGGGGCGTGCGCCGGAGCGCTGAACGTGTCGATGAACTGCTCTTTCCAAGGCGAGGGGTGGCGGAGCGCCTTCGTGTTCCAGACCGACCCGATGCAGGGCTACAGCTTCTACCTCGACCCCGACGCCGGGCCCGGCGTGCGCCGCTACGAGCTCGGCCCCGCCGCGCCGCTCTTCAGGATCTACAACGACGCGCTCATGGCGCACCCGGTGATCCTCGACCACGGGACGCTCGGCGGACAGGGCCCCGGCTCGTCGTGCTGGGCGAGCGCGATGTTCTACGGATCGTCCGGCGCGCAGCGCGACTTCCTGAACAAGGGCGGCAAGTGGAAGGACAGGCCGCCGATCAAGGGCAACGTCGAGTGGATCGCCGCGCTCAGCCCGGACAAGGCCTCCCTCGCCGTCCTGATGTGCAGCACGATGGACGTGCCGCAGGAGCTTCCGCTCAAGCTCGTCAACGCGGAGTTCGCCGGCGGCGCGACGCTCGCGAGCGCGTCGTGCCCTCCGGAGATGATCTACCACTACAGCGTGCCCGGGGAGCGTCCGCTGTGGACGGAGGACTCGCGCAGGCTGACGTCAGGCTTCGACGGGACTGAGGCGACGCTGGCGATCGGGCCCGACACCGTCCAGGCCTACGTCATCCCGCTCGCGAAGCCCTCGCGGTGATTTTGGTATAATGCGCGGAGCTGGCGCGCTTCCGCGCCGGCGCAAGTCAAAACGCAAAGCAAGGAGATACGGAAATGGGAGCTCTGGTGTTCTTCGGCCTCGTGGCCTTCATCGTCCTCGTCGCCATCATCAAGACGGCGATAGTCGTGCCGCAGAAGACGGCGTTCATCGTCGAGCGCCTCGGCAAGTACAGCTGCACGCTCGACGCCGGGTTCCACATCCTGATCCCGTTCATCGACCGCATCGCCTACCGGCACACGCTCAAGGAGCAGGCGATCGACGTGCCGCCGCAGGAGTGCATCACGAAGG
>CAVCXQ010000227.1:0-2548 GCA_963606275.1 uncultured Muribaculaceae bacterium
GAAGATGCCGACGTCGCCGTCGCGCCAGCCGTAGATCGCCTGCTTGCGGTCGCCGACGACGAAGACCGACTTCTCGCCGCCGGACTGCAGGGCCTCGTCCACCAGGTTCTCCAGGGCGCCCCATTGCTCGCGGCTGGTGTCCTGGAACTCGTCGAGGGCCCAGGCGCGGATCCTCGCGTCGAGGCGGAACTCCAGCGCCAGGCGCGACGCCTCCGGCAGGGCGGAGAGCAGGCGCGGCAGGTCGTCGAACACGAGGCGCCCGCGCCGCCGCACCTTGCGGTCATAGTCGCGGTCGAAGGCGGAGACGACGGTGCGCACCCCGCGCGCGAGCTCCAGCTTCATTCGCACCACGTATCCGAACACGCAGAGCAGCGCGTCGCGCACCGCCAGCGTCTGCTCGCGCGTGAGCGCGTGCTCCTTGCGGGAGAAGGTGAACGAGTACACCTCCGACGCGAACAGCGCCGGCGCGTCCTCCACCAGCTTCTTCGCGAATCCCTTCGCGCCGGAGAAGCTGCCGCGGAAGCCGCTCACCCAGTCCGCGAACGCGCTCCACCGCTCGTCGTCGCCGAGGGCGGCGCGAACCTTGTCCGCCGCCGCCGCGAGCTCCTTCGCCGCGACGTGCGCGAAGGCGGGGTCGCGCCCCCAGATCGCCAGGGGGTCGCCCCAGGCGGACGCCTCCGGACGCGCCGCGACCTTCGCCTGCCAGTCCTCGATGAACGTCCGGTAGGAGGCGACGAAGCTCCGCGGGTCCTGGTGGTCGGTCGCCTGCGAGAACGCCGAGAGGAATGTCCGTTTCAGCGACTCGTCCGTCCGCCGCAGGATCGCGAACGACACCGCCTCCCGCGCGCGCTTCGCCTCGTATTCGTCCATGATGCGGACGTCGCCGGAGAGCCCGAGCTCCGTCGGGAAGGCGCGGACGACGCGCATCAGGAAGCTGTCGAGGGTGCCGACCTGCGAGAGGTGCTGGGTGGCGAGGACGCTCCGCAGCAGCGCGGCGTCCGCCGGCGAGCGCTCCGCGTCCTCCGCCAGCAGCGCGACGAACCGCCCGAAGATCTCGCCGGCCGCCGCGCGCGAGAAGGTCAGCGCGACGATCTCCTGCGGCGGGACGCCCTCGCGCAGGAGGTCGATCAGCCGCCGCGCCAGGGCCTGCGTCTTGCCAGTCCCGGCGGACGCCTCGACGAGCACGTTCCTCATCGCCCCTCCAGCGCGGCGCGGAGCTCCGCCGCGTCGCGGCAGACGGACGAGACCCCGGCGAAGTCCTCTGGCCGCCCGTATCCCCAGGCGGCCGCGACGGCGCGGACGCCGTTCGCCGCCGCCGCCTCGAAGTCGCTCGCGGTGTCGCCGACTAGGACGCACTGCCGCGCTTCGGCGCCGAGCTCGGACATCACGCGGCGGAGCAGCTCCGGCTTGCGCACCTTCGGCTCGCGCATGTCGCCGGAGTAGATTCCGTCGAACACCCTGTCCCACCCGAAGCGCCGCGCCATCGCCGTCGCGCCGGCGTAGCGCTTGTTGGTCACGATCGCCGTCGTTCGGCCTTCCGCCTTCAGTCCGCGCACGACGTCGAGGACGCCGGGATACTCGCGCGTCGTCGGGAAGCCGCCGCCGTCGTAGCGCGCCGCGAACCGCCCGCGGATGGCGTCCGCCAGCTCCGGCGTGAAGCGGCCGGGGAAGAGCGTCCGCGTCATCTCGTCGATCGGCGGGCCGGCGACGAAGAGCTCGTCGAAGCGCGGACACTCCAGGCCGAGGTCGGCGAGCGCCTCCTTCCACGCGAGGCGGATGTCGGGGTCGGTGTCGGCGAGAGTGCCGTCCAGGTCGAAGAAAACGAACTTCTCCATGCGCGTCGGCCTCACAGGAACAGTGACTTCGCCTCGGCGTCGGTCAGGTCGCGCCACTCGCCGGGCTTCAGGTCGCGCGGCAGCTCGAAGCCGCCGACGGCGACGCGCTTCAGCGAGAGGACGACGAGGTGCGCGGCCGAGCACATCTTGCGGATCTGCCGCTTGCGCCCCTCGGTGAGCGTGAACTTCAGGAGGCGGACGTTCGCGCCGAGGTCGCGGACCTCCTCCACCGGCACGGGGCGGATGGTATAGCCGTCGTCGAGCGTCAGCGGGGAGCGGAGCGTCGCGAGCTTGTCCGCGCTCCAGCGTCCGGCGACGCGCACCAGGTAGACCTTGCGGTGCTCGAAGCGCGGGTGGGTGAGGCGGTTGACGAGGCCGCCGTCGTTGCTCATCAGGAGGAGCCCCTCGGAGTCCTTGTCGAGGCGTCCGACCGGGACGAGCCGCTCCGGGACGTCGACGAGCCCGGCGACGGTGGGCTCGCCGAACGGGTCGCTCATGGTGGAGACGACGCCGACGGGCTTGTAGAGGACGACGGTGCGCTTGCGCTCGGCGGAGGCGACGGCGCGGCCGTGGACGCGCACGACGGCATCCGTCCCGAAGCGAGCGCCGGGCTCGCGGACGACGACGCCGTCGACGGTGACGGCGCCGGACTCGACGAGCGCGGCGGCGCCGCGACGCGACGCGACGCCGGCCCTCGCCAGCAGGTTCTGAAG
>CAVCXQ010000228.1:0-2516 GCA_963606275.1 uncultured Muribaculaceae bacterium
TAGGAGTCCCGGCGCAGGCGGGCGACCCACGCCATGTAGGCGGCCTTCGCCTTCGCCTCCTTGACGTCCGCCTCGACCGCGTCGAACGCCTCCTCGAACGACAGTCGTCTGCCGGGCCTCTCGTCGTCCTTGCGCAGCAGGAAGCTCCAGCCGTCCAGCTCGATCCACTTGCTGACGGTGCCCTTCGGCATCCTGGCGATCTCGGCGCAGATCTCCGGCTGGAAGACGTCCTCCGGCTTCACGTCGGAGTATGTCCTGCCGCCGAGCTCGGCGAACGACTTGTCCTTGAGCGCGGCGGAGATCTCGTCGCGGCGGACGCGCTCCTCCGGCTTGAGCATTATCACCGAGACCGTGACGCATCCGTTGGACGCATAGCGCTCCGGCTCGCTCTCGTACGCCTTCTTCATCTCGGCGGGAGAGGCGGTGATGTTCTTGTCGATCGTGTTCCAGCGCATGGCGGAGACGAGCATGTCCTCCTTCAGCCTGGCGCGCCACTCCGGGAAGGACGTCCGCTGGCGCGCGAGCGTCTCGACCAGGCGGTTGCGGTCGCCGCCGAAGGCGCGCTGGACGATCTCGCGGACGCGGTTGTCGACGATCCACTCCTGCATCGTCACCTTGGCGTCGACCGCCGCCTTGACGATGAGCTTGCGCTCGATCATCTCGTCGAGGACTTCGCGATACTGCGACGGGTCCTTCAGACCGCGCCGCATCATCTCGGCGGCGACGTCGCTGCGGAGTATGGCGTCCGGGCCGACCTTCGCGGCGACGCCGTCCACCTCGACGGCCGAGACGGCCGTCGGGAGGAGAAGCGCCGCTGCCGCGACGGCGAGCGCACGGAACACAGACGCCTTCGCCTTGTGCCAAGAGGACGTCGGACGTCGGACGTCGGACGTCGGATTGCCTACTTTCATCGACATCTCGACCTCATTACATCAGCGCGGCGATCGCGGCGCCCACGAGCGGGGCGTCGTCCACCTGCGGAGTGAACGCGAAGTGGACGTTGCGGCGCTTGGTCAGCATCTCGTCCATCTCGCGTTTCACGACGTCAGCGAACGGAATCGTCTTGGTCTTGTAGTAGGTGGATCCGTCGGCGTTGATCGCGATCGGGGCGGCCTCGTCGGCGCCCTCTCCGGACTTGATGCAGAACGCGGCGAGGTGGATTGCCGTGAGGACGGCGGCGCGCTCGAAGACGGGGACGCCGAGGCGGCGGGCCATCTTCGCGTCGTCGGCGTCCGCGAACGCGGCGAACAGCGGGTTGACGCGCCCCTCGCGGACGTAGTTCGCGCAGAAATCGTCGAAGTCCATCGTCTCCAGCGAGCCGAGCCCGCCGACGGCGGCGGCCGCCTTGGCGGAGAACAGGCCCTCCTTCGCGGCGGCCTTGTAGACCTCGAGGCCGATGCCGCCGAGGTATGCGCCGGAGATCGTCTTCTCGAACGCCTGGCGGCCGGGGTTGTTCTGCTTCGCGTCGAGGGCGAGGTCGAACTTCGAGCGCGGGAACTTGTCGAAGTTGCCGGACTCGGAGTTGATGATCATCGAGCCGGCGGGGTCGAGCCCGGAGAGCTTCGCGATGTTCGCGTTGCGCTCGACGTAGGCGGCGTTGGTGCCCGTGCCGAGGATGAAGCCGATGTAGGAGGAGTATGTCCTGTCGCCCTCCGTCGCCTTCGCCGCGAGCAGCGTCGCGACGGTGTCGTTGACGATCGCGACAGAACCGCCGCCGAGGCGCTTCAGGAGCTCGGCGCCGACGTATTGCCCGACGATGCCAGGAGCCTCGATGCCCTTCGTCCAGTTCAGCACCTTCGCGTCGAGCGACGGTGTGGACTCCGCCGGATACGAGAAGCAGAAGCCGATTTTCTTCGCGGTCGCCCCCGGCAGGACGCGGCGCACCTCGTCCGCGAACGCGGCGTAGAACGTCTCGTCGTCGACCTCGCCCCTCGTGCCGGGCATCGGCTGGTTCTTCTTGTCCTCGATCATCGGCGGGATGGAGACGAGCGCGGAGCGGAAGTTGGTGCCGCCGGCGTCCAGCGTCGCGACCTTCGTGCCGGCGGCGACCTTGCCGCCGACGCCGACGTAGGCCGGGATCATGCGCAGCGAGGACTCCTCGCCCCTGAGACCCTTCTCCATCTCGGACAGGAACGCGGTGAGTATCGCCTGACGGTCGGTCTTCTCCGCCGTGACGAATCCGTTGCTGGACAGGAACTCCTCTGGGGTCATCATGCTGCTTGCCTTTCTTTTGCCGCGACGGCACATCCGCCGCGCAGGGGGTAATTATACCAAAAAACCATCCTGTCGGGCAACCGCACCACCCAGCCGACAGGCGAAAACCAGAGAATCCCATGGCGTCGACTTGCTAGTCGAGAGACGCTGGAAGCAAGGCAAAAAAAGAGCCGGCGGCGTCCTACTCTCGCACGGGCGAGTCCCGCACTACCCTCGGCGATGAGGCCCTTGACTTCCGTGTTCGGAATGGGAACGGGTATGACAGCCTCTCCATGGCCACCGGCAAAAAGCCGTTTGGGAAA
>CAVCXQ010000229.1:0-2466 GCA_963606275.1 uncultured Muribaculaceae bacterium
CGAGGAGGGCTTCAAGGAGAACTACGCGCTCCTGAAGAAGCTCAGCGAGATGTAAGGCTCGTAAGGCTCGCGAAGAGGCCTGCGGCGGCAAGCGTGCCGCCGCAGGCCTCTCGATTTTGACGACGGGCGGCTGATGCGCCCAGAGGCGGAACTTCCGTCAACACCTGAGGCGCGCCGGAGACGCCGCCGTTCAGGGGAGGGCGGAGACGATCCGCCGCGCCCATTCGCGGGCTTTCGCGAACTGCTCCGGGGAGTAGCTCTCGTTCGGCGAGTGGATGCAGTCCTCCGGCTGGCCCCAGCCGACCAGCAGCGGCGCCGCCCCCGACGCCAGCCGCAGCGCCGAGACGACCGGGATCGACGCGCCGTCCCAGGCGAACACCGGGCCGCGCGCGTCCATCTCCTTTAGCACCTCCTCCGCCAGGCGGAACAGCGGCGAGGCGAGCGGAAGCCGCAGCGCAGCGGAAAGCCCGCTGTCCTCCGGGAACGTCACCTCCATGCCTTGCGGACACCGCTCGCGCAGGTGGCGCTTCACCGCCTCGAAGCATGCGGCCGGGCTTTGCCCCGGCACGAGGCGCATGGACATCTTGGCGACCGCCTTGCATGGGATGACCGTCTTCGATCCAGGCCCGCCGTAGCCGGTGTGGATTCCGTTCACCTCGATGGTCGGCTCGAACCCGTTGCGGACGACGAGAGGCTTGCCGCTCTCGCCTCCGCACGGCTTCGTGCCGATGTCCGCCTCCATGTCCGCCTCCGTGGCGAAGCCGGCCTCGGCGGCGGCGAGCTCGTCGTCCGTCGGCGGCTCGATCCCGTCGCAGAACCCGTCGACGGCGATTGCGCCGTCCGGGCGGTGGAGCGATGCGACCAGCTCGGCCATGCCCTGCGCGGCGTTCGGCGCGATTCCGCCGTATTCGCCGGAGTGGAGGTCGCGGTTCGCGGCGGCGAGCGCGACGGTGAAGTGGCAGACGCCGCGAAGGCCGGCGACGATCGCCGGGCGAAGTCCAGCCGCCGCGCTCGTGTCGGACACGAGCAGGACGTCCGCCGCGACGCGCTTGCGGAACGCCGGGTCCTCCAGCAGCGCGAAGAGCGCCCCGGAGCCGGACTCCTCCTGCCCCTCGAGGACGAACTTCAGGCTGACGTGGAGGCGTCCGCGCTCGGCGACCAGCGAGCGGATCCCGCAGAGCATCGCGAAGAACTGCCCCTTGTCGTCCTGGGCCCCGCGGGCGTAGATGCGTCCGTCCCTGGCCGTCGGCTCGAACGGCGGCGAATTCCAGAGCTCCAGCGGGTCCGGCGGCTGGACGTCGTAGTGTCCGTAGACGAGGACGGTCGTCGCGCCCTCCGGGCCCTTCAGCTCGCCGAACACGACGGGGACCTGGTCGTTCCGGGCGGGTGCGTCGCGATTGCCGCTAGGCGCGATCGGCGGGACGACGAGCTCCGCCTCAGCCCCGATCGCGGCGAGCCATTTCTTCAACCACGTCGCGGCCTGGACGCAGTCCCTGAGGTGCATCGGGTCTGCGCCGACCGTCGGCATCCGCAAGAGCTCGAAGTATTCCCTGGAGTCTCCTGATTTCAGCCAGTCTTCCGTCTCTGCGTTCATAGTCTCCGTCCGCCATTGCGTTGCTTTCCGTTGGTCATCTGAATTCGGTCCTTCGTTCCCTAGGGCTTGACGTAGAGGCGGCAGTGGCACGGCCCGTGGAACGCCGGGTCGCGCAGCTGTCCCTTGAACTCGTCGCAGGGGCAGAAGAACTCCGGCAGCTTCTGCAGCCGGCAGGGGCAGAATCCGTTTTTCCTGGCGAGTCCCTCGCGGACTGCCGCGACGATCCTCCCGTCGTGGTTGAGCGCGACGCGGCTTTCGGAGAAGAGAGTCCGTATCTCGGTGGACGACTCGCGGGTGCGCGGAAACGCCCTGAAGGAAACGAGGCGGCGGAGCTGGTCGATGTCCTTCCAGCGCGGCAGTCCCTCGACGGAGTCCTCTCCGATGACGAAGGTCAGCTCGGCGCCGGGGTTCTCGGCGGCTATCTCGCGCACGGTGTCGATGGCGTAGGAGACTCCGCCGCGCCTGACCTCGCGCTCGTCGACGACGGCCCTTGGGACGTCGGCGAAGGCGGCGCGCACGAGGGCGAGGCGGTCCCATGGCGGGGCGTAGGCGGAGCCAGCCGCGCCGGTCTTGAACGGGCTGACGTTCGCCGGCACGACCAGCAGGCGGTCGAGCGCGCACTCCGCGACGGCGGCCATGGCGACGCGGACGTGTCCGTAGTGGACGGGGTTGAAGCTCCCTCCGTATATGCCGATTCGCATGGCGTGTATTATACCATTCCCGCGCCTCTCGCGGCGGGACGCGCCGCGCCATGCGGGGTAATGGGTTAGGTTGCGCGGACGAGCGCCTTCCGACGAACGGCTCGCTGCGGGCAGAGATGCGCCGCAGAAGCGCAACGCGCTTCGGAGGGAAGGTTGCGAAGCAACGGCGAA
>CAVCXQ010000230.1:0-2453 GCA_963606275.1 uncultured Muribaculaceae bacterium
CCCAAGTCGCCCGCCCGGAGGCGGGAGCACCGTTGCCCCGAAACGCGCCGCACGTCGGCAAGCGAAGGGAGGGACGCGACGGAAGGCAAACAGAAGATTAGCAACCGATGACGCACTTGCGCCGCTTGGAGCGGATATGGTATACTACGCGCTCGTTGAAATGGCCCCATCGTCTATCGGCTAGGACACGAGCTTTTCATGCTTGGTAGAGGAGTTCGACTCTCCTTGGGGCTGCCACCTCTTCGAGCTTCCGAGACCTTCCATGACCGACCGTGAGGCATACGTCGCATTCAACCTGGCGGACAACGTCGGCTTTACGCGCGTCGACGCCATGGCGCAGTCCGCAGGATCTGTCGTCGCGGCGTGGGAGGAGTATCCGCACAAGGTGTCGCGGATCGGCGGCGAGGTCGACTGGGAGGGGGAGCTCAGGAAGGCGAAGAGGTTCGGCGTCGAGATCGTGACGCCGGCCGACGCCGCGTATCCGCCGGCGCTGCTCGCCGCGCCGGGGCGTCCGCTCGCGCTCTACGTGAAGGGCGATGCGTCCGCGCTCTCGAAGCCAGCGATCGCGCTCGTCGGCACCCGCCGCGCCACCCAATACGGGCGCGACGTCGCGAACCGCCTCGCCTACGACCTCGCGAAGGCCGGCTGGTCGGTCGTCTCCGGCCTCGCGCTGGGCATCGACGCCGCCGCGCACCGCGGCGCGCTCGACGCCGGCGGGGTGACCGTCGGCGTCATCGGCTCCGGGCTCGACCGCTTCTATCCGGAGGAGAACCGCGAGCTCGCCCGCGACGTCGCCGCCAGCGGCGGGGCCGTCGTCAGCGAGTTCGCCTTCGGGCGGCCGCCGGACAGGGAGACCTTCCCGATCCGCAACCACGTCGTCGCCGCGCTCGCCAGGGGAGTGGTCGCCGTCGAGGCCCCGGAGCGTTCCGGCACCCTCATCACCACATCCATCGCCGCCGACCTCGGCCGCACCGTCATGGCAGTCCCCGGCCGCGTCGACAGTCGGATGTCCGCCGGCTGCAACCGTCTCGTCCGCGACGGCGCCGTCCTGGTGCGGAACGCCGACGACGTGCTGGAGGCGATGAGCGAGCTTTTCCCTGACGCCGCCAGGCGCCGCCGCGAGGAGCGCGAGGCGGACGAGGCGCGGGAGAAGTCCGCGGACCCGGAGGCCCCGCCGTATTCCGTCGAGGAGGCGATGGTCATGCTCCACCTCGACGAGTCCGGCGTCTCCATCGACGAGCTCGTGCGTCTGACGAAGCTTCCGCTTGAGCGCGTCAACTCGCTCGCGCTGCAGCTCCGGCTCAAGGGCTTCCTGCGCTTCCTCCCCGGCAACCGCGTCGCGCCGACGCGCCCACGCTGAGCCCGGCCGTGAAACGCGCCCTTGACGTCGCCGTCGTGCTGCTCTTCGCCCCGCTGTGGCTTCCGCTCGCCGCCGCGACCGCGCTCGCCGTGCGCTTCGCCCTCGGCTCGCCCGTCCTCTTCCGCGACGTCCGCGCCGGGCTATGCGGACGCCCCTTCGTCCTCTGCAAGTTCCGCTCGATGCGCGATGGCGCGGGGACGGACGCCGAGCGGCTCACGCGCTTCGGTCGCGTCCTGCGGGCGAGCTCGCTCGACGAACTTCCGGAGCTCTGGAACGTCATGAAGGGAGACATGTCGCTCGTCGGCCCGCGTCCGCTGCCCGTCCGCTACCTGCCGCGCTACACGGCGGAGCAGGCGCGGCGGCACGAGGTGCGCCCCGGCGTGACCGGGCTGGCGCAGGTGAGCGGACGCAACGCGCTCGGCTGGGAGGAGAAGTTCCGGCTCGACGTCGCCTACGTCGACTCGCGCACGCTTGCCGGCGACGTCGCGATCCTGGCGCGGACGGCGTGGCAGTGCCTGCGTCCGCGCGGCGTGAGCCACGAAGGCGAGGCGACGATGTCCGAGTTCACGGGAACGGAAAGGGAGGGATGAGCGATGGCGGCTGCGAAGCGGTATCTGACGGCGGACGCGTATCTGCGCGACATCTGGCGGCTGGCGGCGAAGGTGCGCGGCGGCGGCTGGCGGCCCGACGTCCTGGTGGGGCTGTGGCGCGGCGGGGCGCCGGCGGCGATCGCCGTCCACGAGTTCCTCAGGGAGACTGGATGGGACGTCGACCACGTTCCGCTGAAGTGCGCCAGCTACACCGGGATCGGGCGCAACGAGGGGACGGTCGAGTTCACCTTCGGCGACGCGGTGTTCGGGCGCTTCCGCCGGGGCGAGAGGGTGCTTTTCGTGGACGACGTGTTCGACACCGGGAAGACGGCGGCGGCGGTGCGCGAGCGGATGCGCGGCGTTGGCGCGGACGCGCGGCTCGCCTGCGTCTACTGGAAGCCGGAGATGAACCGCACCGGACTCTCGCCGGACTACTTCGCGGAGGACGTGGGCGGCGACTGGCTGGTGTTCCCGCACGAGATGTCGGGGCTGACGGCGGACGA
>CAVCXQ010000231.1:0-2445 GCA_963606275.1 uncultured Muribaculaceae bacterium
CGGCGCCTTCCCCTCCACCTTGAACTGCTCGTAGCTGAGGCCCGCCAGCGTCATCAGGAACGCCTTATACTTCGCGGCGTTGTTGAGGAGCGCGTCGAACGCCTTGTCGTTGGCCGAATACGCGTCGAGGACGATCTTGTTGAGGATGTCCGGGAAGATCCCCTGGACGTAGACGTTCTTCGCGTGCGAGGCCGCCGCCTTGCGGAGCTTCGCGTTGGCCAGGATCTTCGGCAGCACCATCTCGACGATCACGAGGTCGGCGTCCGTGAAGTCGCCCGCATACGCCTCGTTGATCGCGTCGATGACCTTCTGCAGGAGCGACCGCGCCTGCACCATCACCGCGGACGGCTTCGGCGCCGGGGCCGCGAACGTGCCGCCCTTCTTCTCCAGCGCGATGGACCCGGAGAACGTCTCCTTGAGCTTGTAGTATTTGAGCTTCACCGTCCCCTCGAGGTCGACGACGGGATGGTCGTCCGGCGGCAGCAGGTGCTCGAGGTAGGCGAGGAACGTGTGCTCCCTCTCCAGGTCGGCGTCGAAGAGCCGCGTGATCTGCGTGAGGTAGTTGTACCAGCGGACGAACGAGCGCACCGTGCGCCGGCAGAGGGCGCGTTCCTTCGGCGCGAGCGCATTGTATTTCCGGACGACCGGGCCCAGCGCGGCGGCGATCTGCCCCTGCGTCGAGGCGTCCTTCCTGCCGCCCGCCGAATAGTGGATCTCGCTCACGCCCGCGATGTCGGCCTCGGCGTAGAGGTTGAACTTGCGGATCTCCTTCCGCTTCTTGAAGACGAGGTCGATGTTGATCTCCTCGGCGAGGTCGGTCTCCTGGTAGTAGGGCTGGAACGCCTCCCGGATCTCGGCGTCGGTGTTCACGAAGTCGAGGATGTAGGTGTCGTTCTTGCCCTCGTGAAGCCGGTTGACCCGCGAGAGCGTCTGCACCGCCTTGACGTCGCGGAGCTTCTTGTCCACGATCATCGTGTGCAGAAGCGGCTCGTCGAAGCCGGTCTGGTACTTGTCCGCCACGACGAGGATGTCGCCTTTCTCGTGGAAGACGGCCTTCGTCTGCGTCTCCTTCACGGCCTTTCCCATCGAGAGCGCGTTGAGCGACTCCTCCGTGTGGATCGTCCCGCTCTTGGGCGGGTCTTCCAAGGGCCCCGAGAACGCGACCATGACCTTGACGGACGCGTTGCCGCGCTCCTTCAGCGCCTCCTGCAGCGCGAAGAAGTAGCGCACCGCCGCCCGCCGCGAGTCGGTCACGACCATCATCTTCGCGCCGGGGAACTTCCTCGCCGTCACGGACGTGAAGGTGTCGACGATGACCGCGCTCTTCTCGGCGAAGTTCTTCGGATGCAGGCTCTTGTAGCGCTTGATCGTCTTCGCCGCCTCGCTGACCGGCACTTCGGGATTGTCCTCCGTCGCCTTGACGATCTGGTAGCACGTCTTGTAGGTCGTGTAGTTCGCCAGCACGTCGTGGATGAAGCGCTCCTCGATCGCCTGCCGCATCGAGTAGACGTGGAACGGACGGAACCCGCCGTCCTTGCGGCGCGTGCCGAAGATGTCGAGCGTGACGTCCTTGGGCGTCGCCGTGAACGCGAAGTAGCTCAGGTTCCTGTGCTTGCCGTGGGCGCACATCATGAGCGCGAGCTGCGTCTCGGGCGAGTCGAGATCGCCCCTGTCGATCTTCTTGCCCGTCTCGGCCTCGTATTCCGCGACGGCCTCCGTCAGGTCGCCGAGCGCGACCTTGAGCTTCGCCGCGCTCTGCCCCGTCTGGCTCGAATGCGCCTCGTCGACGATGATCGCGAACCGTTTGCCGACGACGCTCTTCACGTCCTTGAAGATGACCGGGAACTTCTGCAGCGTCGAGACGATGATCCGCTTGCCGTCGTCGATGGCCTGCAGCAGGTCTTTCGCGTGTTTCTTCTCGTCGATGACTTCCACCTCGCCCAAGGTCGGGTTGAAGCTCATCACCGTCCCCTGCAGCTGCTTGTCGAGGACGCGCCGGTCGGTCACGATGACGACCGAGTTGAACACGGGCCTGTCCTCGGCGTCGAAGAGCGACGCGAGGCGGTAGGCGATCCACGCGATGGAATTGGACTTCCCCGAACCTGCCGAGTGCTGGACGAGGTAGTTCCGCCCCGTGCCGTGCGCCTGCACGTCGGCGATGAGCTTGCGCACGACGTCGAGCTGGTGGAAGCGCGGGAAGATCACCTTGCGCTTGACCTCGCCGTTCTCCTCCGTCTCGGTGAAGTTGACGAACTTCTGGAGGATGTCGAGGAGCGAGTCCTTCTGCAGGACTTCGTGCCAGAGGTAGTCGGTCGGCGCCTGCGGGCCGAGCGGACGCGCAGGAGCGCGTCCCTCCCCCGCGTCCAATCGGGAGGGTCGCGCTCCCGCGCGACCGCCGCGCCACGGCGGATTGCCCGCGCCGCCGTCTTCGCCCGCGCCCGCCGA
>CAVCXQ010000232.1:0-2445 GCA_963606275.1 uncultured Muribaculaceae bacterium
CGGGCTCACGGACGACGAAGTCGCCGCGAGCCGCGCCGCGCACGGCGCCAACGTCCTCACCCCGCCGAAGCGCGAATCCGCCTGGAAGAAGTTCCTCGCCAAGTTCGCCGACCCGCTGATCGTCATCCTGCTCGTCGCCGGCGCCCTCTCCGTCGCCATCGCCGGCTACGACTTCGCCGTCCAGGGCGAGGGCGTCGCCGCCTTCTTCGAGCCGGCCGGCATCTTCGTCGCCATCCTCCTCGCCACCGGCCTCTCCTTCCTCTTCGAGGAGCGCGCCGGCCGCGCCTTCGACATCCTCAACCAGGTCAGCGACGACGAGCCCGTCGAGGTCGTCCGCAACGGCGCCTCCGTGCGCGTCCCGCGCCGCGACGTCGTCGTCGGCGACGTCGTCGTCCTCGCCACCGGCTGCGAAGTGCCGGCGGACGGCGACCTCGTGGAGGCCGTCTCCCTCGGCGTCGACGAGTCCTCGCTCACCGGCGAGCCGCTCTGCCGCAAGACGACCGACCCCGCGCAGTTCGACGCGGACGCGACCTTCCCCTCGAACCGCGTCCTGCGCGGCACGAAGGTCGTCGAGGGCCACGGCGTCTTCCGCGTCGCCGCCGTCGGCGACGCGACGGAGAACGGCAAGGTCTTCGAGGCGACGCGCATCGACAGCTCCGAGAAGACGCCGCTCGACGAGCAGCTCGCCGGCCTCGCCCGCGTCATCTCGCGCGTCAGCTACGTCCTCGCCGCGCTCGTCCTCGTCGGACGGCTCGTCTCCTTCCTGGGGACAGACCCCGCCGCCGCCTGGGCCGCGACGACGCCCGCCCACGCCTTCTCCTACCTCCTCCAGTCGCTCATGCTCGCCGTCACGCTCGTCGTCGTCTCCGTGCCGGAGGGCCTGCCGATGGCCGTCACCCTCAGCCTCGCGTGCAGCATGCGCCGGATGTTCCAGGCCAAGTTCCTCGTCCGCAAGCTCCACGCCTGCGAGACGATGGGCGCGACGACGGTGATCTGCACGGACAAGACGGGCACCCTCACCGAGAACCGGATGCGCGTGCAGGAGGCGTTCTTCGCCGACGCGGAAAGCCCCGTCCTGCGCGAGGGCCTCGCCGTCAACGCGACGGCCTCGCTCGACCTGAAGGACGCCGCCGCGCCGGAGGTGATCGGCAACCCGACGGAGGGCGCGATCCTGCTCTGGCTTCACGGCCAGGGCGCCGACTACCGCGCGCTCCGCGCCGCCGTCGCGAAGGAGGCCGAGCTCCCGTTCTGCACCGAGCGCAAGTTCATGGCGAGCGTCGTCCGCTCCGCCGCGCGTCCCGGCCGCCGCGTCCTCTACGTGAAGGGCGCCCCGGAGATCGTCATGGGCCTCTGCTCGCGCGGACTCGACGGCGACGCGAAGGAGACGCTCCGTACGCGCCTCCTCGACTGCCAGTCCCGCGCCCTGCGCACGATCGGCTTCGCCGCGTGCGAGCTGGACGACGCCGCGCCGTGCCCGATCTCGTCCGAGGGGCTTGCGCCGGTCGACGGCCTCGAGTTCCTCGGGATGGTCGCGATCGCCGACCCGGTGCGCGCCGACGTGCCGGCCGCGTTCGCCGCCTGCCGCGGGGCCGGCATCTCCGTCAAGGTCGTGACCGGCGACACGCCGGCGACCGCGCGCGAGATCGCGCGCCAGATCGGGCTCTGGACGGACGCCGACGGCGACGAGGCGATCATCACCGGCCCGGAGTTCGCCGCGCTCACGGAAGAGGAGCTCGACCGCCGCGCCGCGTCCATCAAGATCATCGCGCGGGCGCGTCCGCTCGACAAGAAGCGGCTCGTCGAGGCGCTCAAGCGCGCCGGCGCCGTCGTCGCCGTCACCGGCGACGGCACGAACGACGCGCCCGCCCTCAAGGCCGCGCACGTCGGCCTCTCCATGGGCGACGGCACGAGCGTCGCCAAGGAGGCCTCCGACGTCACCATCCTCGACAACTCGTTCGCCTCGATCGTCCGCGCCGTCATGTGGGGACGCTCGCTCTACCGGAACATCCAGCGCTTCATCCTGTTCCAGACGACGGTCAACGTCGTCGCCTGCCTGACGGTCCTCATCGGCGCGTTCTTCGGCACGAAGTCGCCGCTCTCCGTCACGCAGATGCTCTGGGTGAACCTGATCATGGACACCTTCGCCGCGCTGGCGATGTCGTCGCTCCCGCCGTCCGAGGCCGTCATGAAGGAGCCGCCGCGCCGGCGGACGGCGTTCATCGTCTCGCGTCCGATGTTCGTCGACCTCGTCGTCACCGGCGTCGCGTTCACGGCCCTGCTCGTCGGGGCTCTCGTGTTCCTCGAGCGGAACGAGGTCGGCTCGCTGCTGCATCCGGTCGCGACGGCGGCGAAGGGGCTTTCGCCCTACGAGCTGAGCGCGTTCTTCACGTTCTTCGTGTTCCTGCAGCTCGGCAACCTGTTCCGGGTGCGGACGCTCGGCGGCGG
>CAVCXQ010000233.1:0-2444 GCA_963606275.1 uncultured Muribaculaceae bacterium
ACCGGCTCGACGTGCCAGATGTTCTTCGCGTATTCCATGACCGCGCGGTCGGACGAGAACCGGCCCGAGCGCGCGACGTTGACGAGCGACATCCGGTTCCACTTCTTCGCGTCGCGGTAGGTCGCGTCCACGAGGTCCTGCGCCCGGCAGTAGTCCTTCAGGTCGGCGAGGATCATGTAGTAGTCGTTGTAGTCGAGGAGGCTGCGCAGGATCGGCTCGAACAGCCCCGGGTCGAGGAGCGAGAACACGTTGTCGCGGATCATGTCGAGCGCGAGCTTGATCTCCGGGTCGGCCTTGTAGTAGTCGCGCGAGACGTAGGACGGACGGAGCCGCGCGACGTCCTCGGTGCGCATCCCGAAGAGGAACATGTTGTCGTCGCCGACCTCCTGGTTGATCTCGACGTTCGCGCCGTCGTAGGTGCCGAGGGTGAGGGCGCCGTTCATCATGAACTTCATGTTGCCCGTGCCCGAGGCCTCCATGCCCGCGAGCGAGATCTGCTCGGAGACCTCCGCCGCCGGCATGATCTTCTCCGCGAGCGACACGCGGTAGTCCGGCAGGAACGCGACCTGCAGGCGGTCGCGCGTCTTCGGGTTCGCGTTGACGACGCCGGCGATGCCGTGGATGAGGCGGATGATGAGCTTGGCCATGTAGTAGCCGGGGGCCGCCTTCGCCGCGAAGATGAACTGGCGCGGCTTCGGGTCGAACTTCGGGTCGTTCAGGAGCCGGTTGTAGAAGATCACCACGTAGATCGCGAGCATGAGCTGGCGCTTGTATTCGTGGAGGCGCTTCACCTGCACGTCGAAGATCGCCTCCGGGTTGAGCGCGATGTCGCAGTTCCTCTTCGCCCACGCGGCGAGCTGGCCCTTGTTCGAGCGCTTGATCTTCGCGAGCGCGTCGAGGAAGCCTTGGTCGTCGGCGAACCTCTCGAGCTTCTTGAGCTCGTCGAGGTGGGTGATCCAGCTCTCGCCGATCGACTCGGAGATCAGCTGGGCGAGCGTCGGGTTGGCCTTCAGGAGCCAGCGGCGCGGCGTGATGCCGTTCGTCACGTTGTGGAACTTCTCCGGGTAGATCTCGTAGAAGTCCTTGAAGAGGCTCTCGCGCAGGATCTTCGAGTGGAGCTCGGCGACGCCGTTCACGGACGACGTGCCGACGAGGCAGAGGTTCGCCATGCGCACGTAGCGCGAGCCGCCCTCGTCGATGAGGGACATCCGCTGGAGGCGCTGGATGTCGCCGGGCCAGCGCGAGCTGACCTGCTGCAGGAAGCGTCCGTTGATCTCGTAGATGATCTGCAGGTGGCGCGGCAGCAGGCGCTCCATCATCGGCACGGGCCACTTCTCCAGGGCCTCCTGGAGGATGGTGTGGTTCGTGTAGCCGGTCGCGCGGCGCGTGAGGTCCCACGCCTTGTCCCAGTCCAGCCCCTCGAGGTCGATGAGGATGCGCATGAGCTCGGGGACGACGAGCGTCGGGTGGGTGTCGTTCAGGTGGATGAAGACCTTGTCCGGCAGGGCGTCCCACGTCTCGTTGCCGCGGCGGTAGCGGCGCAGGATGTCCTGGAGCGAGCAGCTCACGAAGAAATACTGCTGGCGGAGGCGGAGCTCCTTGCCGGCGGAGGTGTTGTCGTTCGGGTAGAGGACCTTCGTGAGGTTCTCGGCGAGGACCTTGGTCTCGACGGCCTTGACGTAGTCGCCCTTGTCGAAGCTCTCGAGGGCGAAGTCGTCGACGGCCTTCGCCGACCAGAGGCGCAGGGAGTTGACGGCGTTGCGGTAGCCGACGATCGGCAGGTCGTAGGGGACGCCCTGGACGGTCTCGCCGGGCTCCCAGTGCCAGGTCTGGCGGCCGCCCTCCTTGCGGCACTCGACGTGTCCGCCGAAGTGGACGTGCTGGGCGTATTCGGGGCGCGCCATCTCCCACGGGTAGCCGTCCTTGAGCCAGTGGTCGGGCTCCTCCACCTGCTGGCCGCCGACGATGCGCTGGCGGAAGATGCCGTAGTCGTAGCGGAGGCCGTAGCCCATGCCGGCGAGGTCGAGGGTGGACATCGAGTCGAGGTAGCAGGCGGCGAGGCGGCCGAGGCCGCCGTTGCCGAGGCCGGCGTCGGTCTCGAAGTCGCGCAGGTCGTTCCAGTCGATGCCGTAGTCCTTCAGGGCGTCGCGGCAGAGCTGGTCGGCCTTGAGGTTGATGACGTTGTTGCCGAGGAGGCGGCCGATGAGGAACTCGAGCGACATGTAGTAGACGCGCTTCGTGTTCTGGCGGTCGTATTCCTCCTGGGTGGCGATCCAGCGCTCGACGATGCGGTCGCGGACGGCGGTGGCGAACGCGGTGTAGCGGTCGCGCGGCGTGGTGCGGCTGTCGCCCTTGGCGAGCGTGTAGCGCAGGTGCCAGGCGTAGTCTTCCTTCAGCCCCTCGACGGACATCTCGACGCGGCGGTCTTTCTTCTTCGCGGACAT
>CAVCXQ010000234.1:0-2444 GCA_963606275.1 uncultured Muribaculaceae bacterium
GGCCCGTTCGCCGTCGGCGCGTTCGTCCCGAACCAGTCCGCCGCCTCGTAGCCGAAGCCGGCGAGCGACGAGAACTGCTTCTTGAGCATCGAGGCCCCGGAGCCCTGCGCCGCCTCGTCCGTCAGGAGCGCCTGCGGGTCGAAGCCGCGCTCGGACACCATCTTCGCCGTCGCCTCGATCTCGGCGAGGAGGACGAGCAGCGCGCGCGCGCGGTCCTTCTCCAGGACGGCGCCGGACTTGTCCTTCGCCTCGTAGTCGTCGAGGCCGAGGGTGAGGAGCTTCTCGGTGAGCTCGCCGTCGGTGAGGACGTATTCCGTCTTCTTCTTGCGCTCGACCTTGTAGAGCGGCGGCTGGGCGATGTAGACGTAGCCCTTCTCGATGAGCTCGGGCATCCGCCGGTAGAAGAAGGTCAAGAGGAGCGTCCGGATGTGCGCGCCGTCCACGTCGGCATCGGTCATGATGACGATCTTGTGGTAGCGGGCCTTCGAGACGTCCCACTCCTCGCCGAAGCCGCAGCCGATCGCGGTGATCATCGTGCGGACCTCGTTGTTGGCGAGCATCCGGTCGATGCGCGCCTTCTCGACGTTGATGATCTTGCCGCGCAGGGGGAGGATCGCCTGCGTCGCGCGGTTGCGCCCCTTGCAGGCGGAGCCGCCGGCGGAGTCGCCCTCGACGAGGTAGAGCTCGGTCTTCGCCGGGTCGCGGTCGGAGCAGTCGCGGAGCTTGCCGGGGAGCGAGAGGCCGTCCATCACGCCCTTGCGGCGCGTCGACTCGCGCGCGGCGCGCGCCGCCTCGCGCGCCCGGTTCGCGAGGAGCGTCTTCTCGATGATGACCTTCGCGACGGCCGGGTTCTCCTCGAAGAACGTCATCAGCCTCTCGGAGACGATGCCGGAGACGATGCCGTCCACCTCGCCGTTGCCGAGCTTGGTCTTCGTCTGGCCCTCGAACTGCGGCTGGGGCACCTTGACGCTCACGACGACCGTCAGGCCTTCGCGCATGTCGTCGCCGGTGAGCGAGGCGAGCTCCTTCTCCTTGATGAGCTTCTCCCTCTCGCCGTAGCCCTTGACCGTCGCGGTGAGGGCGCGGCGGAAGCCGGAGAGGTGGGTGCCGCCCTCGACGGTGTGGATGTTGTTGCAGTAGGTCTGCTCGATCGTCGAGTAGGTGTCGGTGTACTGCATCGAGACCTCGGCCTGGATGACGTAGGTGCCGTCCAGCCGGGCGCACTCGCGCTGCCCCTCGAAGTGGATCACCGGCGAGATCGCCGTCTTGTTCGTGTTCAGGTATTCGACGAACGCGTCGATGCCGCCGTCGTAGTGGAACGTCTCCTCGTAGTGCTGGCCGTTCTCGTCGCCCTCGTCGTCCTTGAAGTGGATCGTGACGCCCTTGTTGAGGAAGGCGAGCTCGCGCAGGCGCGCGGCGAGGATGGAGGCCTTGAACTTGCGGCAGGTGAAGATCGTGTGGTCGGGGAAGAAGGTGACGGAGGTTCCGGTCTCGCCGCCGCAGGCGCCGACGACCTCGAGGGGCTTCGTCACGTGGCCGCGGGAGAGCTCGAGGTGGTGGATCTTGCCGTCGCGCTTGACGTCGACCTTCATCCAGTCGGAGAGCGCGTTCACGCAGGAGACGCCGACGCCGTGGAGGCCGCCGGAGACCTTGTAGTTCGAGCCGTCGAACTTGCCGCCGGCGTGGAGGATGGTGAGGACGACCTCGATGGCGGGGCGGTGCTGGGTCGGGTGCTCGTCGACGGGGATGCCGCGGCCGTTGTCGCGCACGGTGAGCGAGCCGTCGGGGTTGATGACGACGTCGATCATCGTGCAGTAGCCGGCGAGGGCCTCGTCGATCGAGTTGTCGACGACCTCGTAGACGAGGTGGTGGTAGCCTCGCTCGCCGGTGTCGCCGATGTACATGGCCGGGCGCTTGCGCACCGCCTCCATGCCCTCCAGGACCTGGATGTTCTCCGCGTTGTAGTTGCTCTTCTCTTCTTCCATCGTTCCGTTGCCCTTCGTAAGTGCGTATTATACCAAATCCCCCGCGAATCCGTCAGCGTCAGCGACGGGGCGACTCTCGGGGCATTGACGCGGAAGCGGGGATAGGGTATACTGCCCCTTAACTTAGGTTTGGAACCGCAAGTGAACTCATACGAAAGAAGAAAGACAGGCAACATGACAAGACTCCTGACGCCCATGGCCGCGACGCTGCTCGCCGGCGCCGCGCTCGCCGAGCCGGCGGCGAACGACTGGGAAAACCTGAAGGTCAACTCCCGCAACCGCCTCCCTGCGCGCACCTACTCGATGCCGCTCGCGAGCGAGGCCGCCGCGCTCACGGACGCGCTGGAGCCTGAGACGCCGTTCAAGAAGAGCCTCAACGGCATCTGGAAGATCTCCTGGGCGGGCAATCCCGACCTGCGCGTCAAGGACTTCTGGAAGGCGGACTTCGACGACTCGGAC
>CAVCXQ010000235.1:0-2442 GCA_963606275.1 uncultured Muribaculaceae bacterium
AGGTGAATGCGACTCCCCGCTTCGCGGGCAGTCGCATTCACCTTGTCTTATCACCCCCTGCCGAGACCGCCCGGCGTTCAAGCCGCCGCTGCCGTCTTGTGGTATAATGGCGCGGAAACGGAGGATTCGGACATGGACATTCCAGAGGAGGTTCGCGGCGCATTCCGGCGGCGCCCGGCGGACGCCAACAAATACACTGTCGGCACCGTCGCCGTCGTCGGCGGCTCCGGGCGCTATATCCACGCGCCGGTGATCGCCGGACTCGGCGCCCGCGCCGCCGGCGCCGGGCTGGTGCAGCTCGTCGTGCCGGACGCCTCGCGAATCGCCGCCGGCGTCCACGTCCCGGAGGCCACCTTCACCAAGCTCACCGCCAACTGCGTCCCCCCGAAGGCCGACGTCGCCGTCATTGGCATGGGCCTGGGAGTGTCCGTCTCGGCGGAGGTCATCGTCTCGCGGCTGCTCTCCGGGGCGGGCGGACGCTTCGTCCTCGACGCCGACGCCCTCGCCGTCCTCGCCGCGTGGTACGGGCGCACCGACGGATACGACCCCGCCAAGGGACAGGAGATCGTCCTCACCCCGCACGAGGGCGAGGCCGCGAAGCTCCTCGGCGTCGAGCGCGCGAAGGTGTCCGCAGACCGCCGCGCCGCCGCGTTGGAGATTGCCGAGCGCTACGGCGCAGCGGTCGTCCTCAAAGGAGCGCACACGCTCGTGGTCTCGGCGGACGGCTCCCGTGTCTACGAGAACTCGACCGGCAACCCGTTCATGGCCCTCGGCGGCATGGGCGACCTGCTCGCCGGCGTCATCGGCGCGCGCTGGGCCTATCTGAAGGGCGACCCGTTCGCCGCCGCCGCCGCGTCCGTCTGGCTGCACGGCGCGGCGTCCGACGCGCTCGTCGCCGCCGGCGGCGACCCGTCGGTCGCCAACACCGCCGCGCGGGTCGGCGCCATGCGGACGGCCCTGGACGCCGGGAGGGACTTGCCATGAAGAAGGTCGCGATGGAGTATCGGGTGCCGTATGCGGACACCGACCAGATGGGGGTGGTCTACTACGGCAACTACCTGACGCTGTTCGAGCGGGCTCGCAACGAGCTGATGCGCTCGCTGGGATACACCTACCGGGAGTGCGAGAAGGAGGGCTGGGCCCTGCCCGTCGTGCATGCCGAGGTCGACTACCGCCGCCCGGCGCGCTACGACGACCTCCTGGAGGTGACGGCATGGGTGAAGGGCATGAAGGGCGTCCGGATCGAGATCGCCTGCGAAGTCCGCCGGGCGGGGGAGGACGAGGTGCTGGCGTCTGGCTTCACGCGGCACTGCTTCGTCTCGACCGCGACGTTTCGTCCGACTCCGCCTCCGCCACGTCTCGTGTCCGCCATCGAGGCATGATACGCGCCCGGCGCGACGGTGTGTCGCCCAAGGGGTCCTTACGCCTGGGCGAGGACTAGGTCGAGGTCTGCGATGATGTCGTCGCCGTGCTCGATGTCGCTCCGTCATGTCATCCGCGACGTTCTGAGCGGGAGCGAGATCCGTC
Organism: uncultured Muribaculaceae bacterium; assembly: GCA_963606275.1. GTDB lineage: Bacteria > Verrucomicrobiota > Kiritimatiellia > RFP12 > UBA1067 > UBA1067. The sequence goes on from CAVCXQ010000235.1 coordinate 1,528, forward strand.
CGCTGAGGCGCGGTCGAATATGGTATAATGCGCGGCGTGAAGCGCAAGACACCCTACGGCATGATCAACCGGGAGGACTCCGTCCGCTTCAAGATCAAGAAAGGAACGAGAAGATGAACGAGATGTTTTGCTTCCAGTGCGAACAGACGGCCGGCGGCAAGGGCTGCACCGCGTGCGGCGTGTGCGGCAAGAGCGCCGCGGTCGCCAAGGCCCAGGACGAGCTCACCGGAGCCCTCGTCGCGCTCGCGGCAGCCGTCGCGGACGGCGCCAAGGCGGACGAGACGACGGACGCGCTGATGATCGACGGACTCTTCAAGACCGTCACGAACGTGGACTTCGACGAGGCTGACGTCAAGGCCCTGACGGCGAAGGCCCTCGCGGCGGCCCAGGCGCGCGGCGCGGACGGCGCGTTCGACATGGCAAGCGTCTGGAACGCGAACGAGGACATCCGCTCGCTCAAGTCGCTCATTCTCTTCGGGCTTCGCGGCATGGCGGCCTACGCCTCCCACGCGGCGGTGCTCGGCAAGCGCGACGAGTCCGTCAACGCCTTCTTCTACGAGGGGCTCGCCGCGCTGAAGAACCTCGACACGCTCGATGCGCTTCTGCCCGTCGTCCTCAAGGTCGGCGAGGTGAACCTGAAGTGTATGGCGCTCCTCGAGGTGGCGAACACGTCCGCCTACGGCGACCCCGCCCCGGCGACGGTTTCGCTCACGGTCGAAAAGGGCCCGTTCATCGTCGTGACGGGGCATGACCTTCGCGACCTCGAACTCCTCCTGAAGCAGACCGAGGGCACGGGCGTGAACGTCTACACGCACGGCGAAATGCTGCCCGCCCACGGCTACCCGCAACTCCGCAAGTACGCGCATTTGAAGGGCAACTTCGGCACGGCGTGGCAGAACCAGCAGAAGGAGTTCG
>CAVCXQ010000236.1:0-2423 GCA_963606275.1 uncultured Muribaculaceae bacterium
GCACCAGGCACTTACTTCTTCGCCTTCTTCGGCTTCTTCGCCTTAGACTTCTTCCCCTTCCCGTCATCGGCGTCGGGGAGCGACCAGTTGCCATATTTCATCGCCTCGACCATCACCGCCTCGTAGTGGAACTTCGCGGACGGGTTGGTGATCTTGTCGAGGTAGCGGTCGAACAGGTCGCGGGCGCCGTCCGGCCCGAGGAGCTCCGCCTTCGGCGCGTCGTACCGGCGCGGCTTCAGCGTGGACTTGAGGCGCGAGAGGACGTATGCCTCCACCGCCGGCGCGCCCTCGCGGAACACGCGGCGGATGTAGTACTTGCGCAGCTTCGCCACCTCGCGCACGTCGGCGTTCCACGACGCGCGGGTCACCAGCCATCCGTTCATCGCGGCGATCGGGCTCTTCGCGCTGCTGATGTAGGCCATCTCCGCGCCGAGGATGCGTCCGCCCATCTTCGTCGCCACGTCGTAGTCGGCCGCCGACGCCTCGGCGACGCTGGAGCCCGCGTTGCCGATGCCGCCGAAGGCGTAGTATTCGTATCCGCGCGGCTCGCCGCCGCAGGCGACCATCTGCTCGAAGTTCCTCCACGTGCTGTGGCAGAGCGGATGGAACAGCGGCACGTTGACCGACGGCCTCGCGTGGTAGGGCGCGAACTCCCACGCCACGTTGGGCGAGATCCTGCACTTCGGCGCCGGATACTGGAAGAAGTAGGCGAGCACCTCGGTCTTCACCCCGGGGCGCTGCTTCGCCACGGCGTCCGCCAGCTTGTTGACGAAGAGCGCGTATTGCGTCGAGCGGTAGACCTGCTCGTCGGGGGACATGCCGTCCTTGCGCGTCTTGCCGTCGGACTTCAGGACCCTGCCGTCATCCAGCGTGATCGGCGCGGTGCAGCCGGGGCAGACGCAGACGAGCCAGTTGTCCTCGTTCCAGAAGCCGAGCGAGGTGATCGGGTAGTTGCTGGCGCGGGAGGCGTCGATCTGCTTGACGGCGTGCTCGACCGCGCGGTCGAGGGCGTCCGGCGCCGAGAGGCAGACCTGCGCGCTGTAGTAGCCGAACTTGATCCGCTTCGTGCCGTCGAACGCGCGGTAGGGGTCTTCGTTGGGGAAGTACTCGATCATCTCGCCGGCGCGCGCGCCGTGGCCGGAGAGGCGGTGCGGAAGGCGGACGTTGGTGCGGTTGCGCGCGCGCCAGATCTCGTCGCCGTCGACGGCGATCGGGCGGTTGTTGCGGAAGTCGGTCCCGCCGAGCCATCCGCGGCCGCAGGTCGCCGGGCGCTCGCGCCCCTCGCCCCAGCGCACCACGAAGTCCGGCGACTTGTCGTAGATCGTCCCGTGCTCCTTGTCGGCGCAGGCGAAGATGATCGGCGCGTTGTTCTCCAGGAAGGCGACCGCGCCGCGGAACACGCCGACGGCGCACGCGTCGACCGGGAGCCCGAGCGAGGCGGCGTTCTCGCCGGTGACGTCGCCCGGCACCGCGCAGCCGATGTAGACGTCGGTCCCGTCGGCGTGCACGAAGTATCCGTCGACGTCCGCGCCTCCCTTGAGCCACTCGACGTCCTTCGCCCAGCGCTTCGCGGCGGACGGCGCGTTGAGGTGGATCCTCGCCTCCGCGGCGCCGCTCGGCGCGTTGGTGACGATCGGCAGCGTCGCGCCGGTGATCTTGGCGATCCAGTGCTGGAGCTCTCGCGCCGCCAGCTCGACCGACCCGTATGCGTCGGGGTAGAGGACGATCTCGGCCTTGGCGACGCCGCCCTTCACCAGCGGGAAGGGCTTCCTCACCCGGCCGGCCTTCGGCGGCTCCAGCATCGCCTCCGACGGAGAGAGGTCGGGCTTCCACTCGTCGCAGAACTTCAGCCAGTCGCGGTAGCGGCGGTCGCGGTCTGTCCCGCGCCACGAGTCCTCCGAGGTGAAGGTGACGGCGGAGATCGTGAGCGTCTGCACGGCGGACTGGTCGCTCCACGAGTCGGCGGGGAAGCAGAAGCGCATGTGCCGCATCTCGCGGACGTCCGCCCACGACGCCCAGTAGGTGGCGTGGCCGATCTCGCGGCGGATCTTCGAGACGTGCGAGGCCCCGACGACGTTCGTCGTGCCGACGGCCTTCTCGGTCATGTATCCGTATGCGGTCGCGTAGTCGGCGACCGTCGGCTTGCCGGGCTGGGTCTGCTCGATCGTGTAGGCGATGGTCGGGTAGTCGTCGAGCATGTCGATTCCGTCGAGCGGGACGATGACCTCGGCGTAGCCGCGCTTCTTCCAGGCGAGCGTGATGCGGATCGCGCCGCCGTCCTTGCCTGGGAGGATCTCCTTGGTCATGAACTCCTCGGCCTTCGCGCCGCCGGCGTAGACCTTGAAGGCGGACGGCGCGATCGTCTTCGTCCGCACCTTCGAGTTCCTCTTCGCCGCGCCGTTCGCCGTCGCCGCGACGGCGAC
>CAVCXQ010000237.1:0-2418 GCA_963606275.1 uncultured Muribaculaceae bacterium
TGGGTCGGGGGGACGCCGCTGCCGGCGAAGCAGCGGGCCTGCATCGCCTCCTGGCGGCGCGTCATGCCCGACGCCGAGATCCGCGAGTGGAACGAGTCCAACTACGACTTCGGCGCGAACGCCTACATGGCCGAGGCCTACGCGGCGAAGAAGTGGGGCTTCGTCCCCGACTACGCCCGGCTCGACATCGTCTACCGCCACGGCGGAATCTACCTCGACACCGACGTCGAGCTCCTCAAGCCGCTCGACCCGCTCCTCGATGCGCCGTTCTGCGGCTTCGAGTCGGAGAAGCACGTCGCGCTCGGCCTCGTCTTCGCCGCCGAGGCCGGCGACGAGACGGTCAAGGCGATGCGCGACGCCTACGACGGACGCCGCTTCCGCCGTCCCGACGGCTCGCTCGACCTCACCCCGTCGCCGGAGATCCAGACCGCCCAGCTCCGCAAGATGGGGCTCCGCGACGACGACGGCACGGTGCAGTCCGTCGCCGGCTTCCGCGTATTCCCGAAGGAATACTTCGCGCCGAAGACCCTGGACGGCGACTGCCGCCTCACCGCCAACACCTACGCCATCCACCACTACGAGGCGTCGTGGGTGCCGCTCAGGTGGAAAGTCTTCCGCCGCGTCCGCCGCGCCATCGAGCCGATCGTCGGCAAGCGCGCGACGGCCGCGCTCGTCCGCGTCAAGCGCATCTTCTGGCCGGAGTTCACGTGATGATGCCCAAGGTCTCCGTCATCGTCCCGGTCTACAACGTCCGCGAGTTCCTTTCGGACTGCGTGGCGAGCGTCCGCGCGCAGACGCTCAACGACTTCGAATGCGTCCTGGTGGACGACGGGTCGACGGACGGCTCCGGGGCCCTCTGCGACGCGCTTGCGTCCGGGGACCCGCGCTTCCGCGTCGTCCACCAGCCGAACGGCGGACTCTCCGCCGCGCGGAACGCGGGCATCGAGGCGGCGCGCGGCGAGCTTCTCGCGTTCGTCGACTCCGACGACGCGCTTCTGCCGGACGCCCTGCGCGTCCTGTCGGCGCGGCTGGAGCGCGACGGACTGGACGTCGCCGTCGGCAAGGTCAGGCTCCACGACTTGCAGACCGGCGAGGACCGCATCTACGCGCCGCTCTCGACGCCGGACGGGTGTCCGCTTCTCGACGCGCTCTTCAACGTCGCGGCGTGGAACAAGCTCTACCGCCGCGAATTGTTCGCAACGCGGCGGTTCCCGGAAGGGCTGAAGTTCGAGGACATGCCGGTCTGGGCGGACGTCCTCCTCTCCGGCGCGAAGGTCGGCTTCGTGGACGAGGTCGTCTACCGCTACAACGTCAACCGCGCGGGCTCGATCGTGACGGTGCGCGACTACCGCGGGTATCCGGCGGCGTGGACGTCGATGCGCGAGGCCCTGAAGGCGCGCGGCAAGTGGACGCCGCAGGTCGCGTCGGACTTCGCGGCGCGCGTCGCGCTCAAGTTCGTGCAGGCGTTCGTGCTCTCGTCGCCGGCGACGCGTCGCGAGTTCTACGAGGCGTCGCGGCGGTTCTTCCGCGAATGCGGCGCGTTCGGGCTTTCGCGCGAGCGCGGCTTTGCCGTCGCGCTCGCGGCGTGGCTGCAGGCGAAGGCGTGCGCCGCGCTGCCGTTCGCCGTCTACCGCGTCCTGTTCGCGCCGCAGGCGCTGCTCGCCTCGCCGCGGCTGAACGCGCTCTTGAGAAGGAGGCTCCAGTCCAGATGACCGTCTCGCTCGTCACCTACCGCCACACGCTCGCGCAGGTCCGCCCGATCGTCGAGGCCGTCGCGAAAAGCCCGTGCGTCACCGCGTTCGACGTCCTCGACAACTCCGGGGACGGACCCCTGCGCGGCGAGCTCGCGGCGGCGTTTCCGTCCGTCGCGTACCTTCCGCTCGCGAACCCCGGCTTCGGCGCGGCGCACAACGTCGCGATCCGGCGGGCGATGGCGGCGGGCTCGGAGCTCCACGCGGTCGTGAACCCCGACGTCTCGTTCGCGCCGGGGACGCTGGAGGCGATCGAGGCGTTCTTCGCGGCGAACCCGGACGTCGGGCTCGTGATGCCCAAGACGGTCAACCCCGACGGCTCGATGCAGTTCAACTGCAAGCTGCTGCCGACGCCGTTCGACCTGTTCGGGCGCCGCTTCCTGCCGAAGGGCTGGACGGCGAAGCGCAACTTCCGCTACGAGCTGCGGGCGGCCGACCACGAGCGGACGTTCGACTGCGGCTACCTCTGCGGATGCTTCCTCGTGTTCCGGCTCGCGTGCCTCCGGGAGGTCGGGCTGTTCGACGAGAGGTTCTTCATGTATCCGGAGGACATCGACATCAGCCGGCGCGTCTACGCCTCGCGCTGGCGGGCGACCTACTTCCCCGGCGCGACGGTCGTCCACGCGCACGAGGCGGCGAGCTACAAGAGCTGGCGGATGACGTGGAT
>CAVCXQ010000238.1:0-2417 GCA_963606275.1 uncultured Muribaculaceae bacterium
CGGCAAGATCAAGGTCGTGCCGAGGAACCTGTCTCTCGCAACGTTCAATCTCGTCGGTGTGCCGACGGGCGGCTATGTCTATGACGGCACGGCGAAGAGACCCGACGTGTCGTGTCAGGACGAGAGGCCGTCCGTCATCGGCAACGAAGACTTCTCCGTGGCCTACACGGACAACATTGACGTCGGCACGGCGAAGGTGACGGTCACGGGCAAGAACAACTACGCGGGCGAAGTCGTGCTGACCTTCTCCATTGTTTCGGCCACGCCGTCGGAGCTGGAATATGCCGCGCTTGCGGGGACGCTCGCCTGGAAGCTGAACCTCGCGACCGGATGCTACACGGCGCAGCTCAAGCTGACCTGCACCAACGGATTCGCGAACGGCATTTCCGACTTGCGATTCGTCTATCAGGATCGCATGGACGGCGCGACCGTCGCCTCGTGCCTCTGGAACTCCTCGGCGCGGACGAAGCGTCCGACTGTCACGCTCGGCGGCGTGGAATACCGTGCAGTCGCGCTGGACGCGGCGCGGCTGACGGCGCAGGGCGCGACGGCGGTCTACGGCGTCCGCGACGTCTCGCAGCCGCTCGGCACGGTGGCGTCCAATGAGTGCGAAATCGAGCTTTATGTCCGCAACCTCGCCAAGCCGCTTTCGGACATCGCCTACGTCACGTGGAAGTCGAACGGAGCGCAGTGCTCGCTGCCGATCTCGGCGGCCGGCGGCTCGCAGGGGATGACGGTCAGCGGGACGATGCTCGGGGCCGTGCGTCTCGCGTCGAGCGCGTCGCGCCTCGCTTTGCCGCTCTCGACGGCGGCGCTCAGCCGCTCGCTCGCCGTCGGCGTCGTCCTCGACGAGGCGTCCAGCCCCTACTGCCGCCTCGCCGACTTCTCCGTCGCGGACGGCGTCGTCCGCGGACGCGTCGAGGTCGGCAAGGTGGCGTCCGGCGTCGAGACGCGGGGCGCGCTCGGTGCGAATGCGCGAGTCGTCCTGCTCGGTGCGGCGAGCCTTGACGGAGGCTTCGCCGAACTGGGCGGCGCGGCGGTCGACTCGGACGGCGCGTTCCGCTTCGACCTTGGCGGCGCGGCGGCGCGGTTCTTCAAGGTGCGGATTGACGTGCAGAACGTTGTCGAGTGACGGATTTCAACGTAAAAACAGCAGTCGATTTTTTAACACAGAGGCACAGAGGCACAAAGGCACAGGGGCTTTTATGGAAATGCAAACTTATTGCGGGAGAACACGACTTGGACGACTTCACTTAAGAGGTGGGTTGGTCGGGCTACAACAAGCAGGGTTTAAGTTCCAATTTCTCTGTGTCTCTGTGCCTCTGTGTTAAAATATTAGAAAAAAAAAGGAATATTCAACTGCCGAATTTAGGTTCAAATGGAGATGAAGAGATGAAAGCACTTGCATTTGTCGTGGCGTTGCTGGCGGCGTCGGCCGCGTCGGCGGGATGGAATCTCAATCTCGCGTCCGGCTGGCGCGTGACCGGCGGCGCGAGCTGCTCGTCGGGACTGAAGACAGACCTGCGCGTCAACGGCGCGCGGGCGGTGTCCGCCATGCCCGCCTTTGCGCGTCCGTCCGGGATGTCGCGCTCGGACGCCGAGGCGGCGGTTCGCGCGTTCGACACGGGCGGGCGCGTGGAGCTGCCCGACGGCGCGTTCGTCGACCCGCACTACGCTGGCGAGGCGGTGCTGCCCGACTACACGTGGAACTGGTACGTGCCGGCCGGGGCGTATTCCGACGGGACGATGAACTTCTCCGCCGATTGGGTCGAGTCGACGTCCGTCTGGTCGGGCGACGTTGACGGACGCGCCGGGTCGGATGGCGAGATGCCGGGGTTCAACGTCGAGATCCAGCGCAACCTCGGACAGTGGGGCCGTTTCGGACTCGACATGGGCTTTGGGTTCAGCTACTCGCGGCGGAACAACGCCTTCCGGGCGTCGTCCGCCGTCCGCCGGACGGACACGGTGGAGCGCGGGAGCGCGTCCGCGAGCGTGACGGTCGACCCGGCGTGGGCGGGGATGGCGCAGAACGCGGACGGCTCGTATGGTGTCGGCACATACGACGGGCCGGGCCCGTTGCTGCCGATCTCGGCCGCCGGGGCGAGCGCGTTCACGTTCGGCAGCCGCGTCGACGGCGTCGCGTCCGCGACGCATTCGCTGTTCTTCGACTCGTCGGCGGACTACGAGGAGATCGAGCTGACGCTGACGGCAAAGCCCTATTACGACGTCACGGACTGGTTTCGCGTGGTGGGGACCCTGGGCGCGGCGGTCAATCGCGGGGAGCTCGACTTCGACCTCTCGGCGGCGTCCGGCGGGCGGTGCGTCTATACGGAGTCCGAGCGGTTCAGCCAGTGGGACTGCTTCGGCGTCGGCGGGCTGGGCGGGATGCTCCACGGCTGGAACGTGTGCCTTGGGTT
>CAVCXQ010000239.1:0-2414 GCA_963606275.1 uncultured Muribaculaceae bacterium
TATCGGGCGCGTGGGCTGCCAATCTACGCCTTCGGACTCAGCTTCGACTCCGCGACGCGGCAGTTCGTCGAGGGCAAGGTCGAAAAGGTTCAGTAGACGTCGCGGTCATGGCTTGGCCGCCTGTTTCCAACGCAAAGAGCCAAAAGTCACTTTAGCTCGACGACTACGGCGGCGTAGCCGGGGAGCGAGGCGGACGCGACGCCGCCCTTGACCGAAACCGCCGCGTCGCCGACGACCGCCCTTCCGACGCGGCGCTTCGCAAGCGACGGATGGGCGACCTTGACCTCCGCCGCGTCCGGCGAACCGTTCACCAGCAGCAGGCGGCGTCCAGTCATCGCGTCGCCGAACATGCGTCCGAGCACCTTCGTGCCCTCGACGGCGAACGACTCTCCGCCCGCCATCAGCGCCGGGGACAGACCCCCGATCTCTCCGACGACCTGGGCGAGCGTCATCTGGAGCTCCGGGCTGTTGGCGATTCCCGCGCCGATCTTGCCGCCGCCGATCTGCTTCCAGCAATACCAGTAGACGCCGCTCACGCCTTCCGCCAGCGCGAGATACGCCATGCACCGGAACTGCGGCTTCGGCTCGCTTCCGAACGCCTGGAGGACGGCGACGACCGGCCGCCGCCCTTCCGTCGCCTCGCGCAGGCGGCGGATGCGCTCCGGCACCTCCATCACGTCGCCGTGCACAACGCCGTCCTTGACCGATACCGGATACGAGTCCGCCGCGACGACGTCGCCGTAGAGCGCCTGCAGCCGGACTGCGCCGACGGTCGCCTGGTCGCAGACGACGAAGGTCGGGCGGTCGAGGTCGCCGTGCATCCGCGCTTCCATCGCGCGCACCTTCGGGAGGTCGGCGGTCGTCGGCTCGTCCCAGAGATACCACATCGCCACCGCCGGGTCAGTGGCGTATTTGCGAATTAGCCCCTCGACGACGCCCTCGCCCTTGTTGTGCTTGCCCTCGAAGACGACCGAAAGCCCGTAGTCCCTGTGAAGCGCGGCGAGTCCGCCCGCGTCCCAGCTCCAGAACTGCTGGGAGTTGAAGCCCATCTTCATCCAGTCCGCCGCCTCGTTCGGCCCGGCGTGGTAGATGCCGAGAGGGAACCACGGCTTGCCGCCGCGCAGGAGCGTCCCGTCCTGGTCGACGAACGTCTGGTAGGGCGCGGCGGCGCGGACAGAGAACGCGACCTCGTTCGTGAAGAGAGGCTTCGCCCGGCCGGGGCGGACGAGCCTCGCCGACAGCCGGTATCTCCCCGGCGCGGCGGTTTCCGGCAGTCCGACCGGCAAGACCTTCTCCTTTATCTTCGCACCCCGGAACGCCTTCTGCCACACGACCCGCCTGCCGTCCGCCGCGAACAGCGTCGCCTCCAGCCGGACGCCGTCCGTCTTCTCGCGGAGCGGATTGAACGAGAACGGGAGGAGCACGTCGGCCGTGCGCCGGGCAGTCGAGACCATGCCGCGGTAGCGCGGCGGCTCGATCTCGACGAGGCGCGGGAAGCGCCGCGTCTCGTCGAGGACCGTCGCCCACTTCCCGTCCGCGCCGACGCGCAGGACGACGCGGCGCTCGCCGCGCGCCGCGTTGAAGTAGCCGAGCGAGAACTCCGCCCTGCCGTCCGCGCCGACGCGCCCGGCGGCGCGGAACGACTGCGGCGCGTCCGGCTTGCCGTCCTGGTCTTCGTCCGCGCCGGGACGCGGCAGGACGTCGAGCGCGAGCTGGAGCTTCTTCGCCTTCGCGCCCTCGCCGGCGACGACGAGCGAGAGCCGCCCTTCGCCAGGACGGATTGGAAGCCCATCGCAAGACACGAAGGCGAGGCCGAGGCTTTCGAGCGCGGCGAGGGCGCGGGCGTTCTCGATCCAGTCGGGGGTCGGAGTCCTGATGTTGGAGAGGATGACCAAGCCCTTGCCGACGCGGGCGCGGATGACGTTCGGGTGTCCGTCCGCATCGCGGTGCGCGGCGATCCGCAGCGAAACCGCCCGCCACGGCGAGCCGGCGGGAAGCCGCTGGAAGTTCGTCCAGTGGTGGCCCTGGTCGGTCTCGGCGAGCGGACGCGGAAATACGCGCAGGGGATCGGGCGGGGAGAGCTCGCGCTGGCGCGGCGTCGACCAGCCGAGGTTGCCCCAGATCTCCGGGCAGGCGTATCCTGGGCCGAGGGACTTCAGCCACGCGGCGGACGACGGCTCGGTGAACCCTCCCGCGAGGACGACGCCGCCATTCTCGACCCACGCCTTCAGCTCGGCGGCGCGCGGCGAAAGGAAGTCTGGCGCGTTCGGGCAGACCATGAGAAGCCCCGCCTCCTTCAGCGCGGCGAAGAACGCGTCGTCCGCCGACTCGCCCTTCGCGAACGTGAACTTCGTCACCGGCCATCCGAGCCGCTCGAACGCGAAGTCGTATTCGTCGTCGTGATGACCCTTCAG
>CAVCXQ010000240.1:0-2403 GCA_963606275.1 uncultured Muribaculaceae bacterium
AAACATCGCCTACTCAATTGACTTGAGGACGGCGAAGCCGACGTCTGCGAAGTCTCGGACGTTGCGCGTGTAGAAGTCCGTCACGCCCCAGTGCATCAGCGTCATGGCGAGGCGCAGGTCGTGGATGCGCCGGCGGGCGAATCCGGGCGCGGCGGCACGACGCCAGACCTCGCGCATGGCCTTTCCGCCGGACGGGATGTCGATGATGGACCAGACCGGGTTTCCGCGATAGGACGATATCACGTCAACGGCCTCTCCCGCGGAAAGCGGACGGCGCATGATCGCGGGATTGCGCAGCAGCCCGTAGAGTTCGACCAGGACTTGCTCGGCGAGGACGAACGACTCGTCGTCCCCGTGCCTGGACAGGAAGTCGTAAGCCGCGTCGTGGTGCGCGTCGTCCGGATTCGTCGCCGCGAAAAGGATGTTCGTGTCGCAGGAGATCATTCGCGAGCCTCCGTGCGATCTGCGTAAATTCGCTCGCGCCAGTTTTCGTCGGCAAAAGGGTCAGCCTTGAGTCCAGTCTTGCGGCAGACCGGCGGTGTCCATGACTGCGCGGGTTCCGTCCAATGCGGCTCCGCAGCCGTGTGCACCGTCACATACATCTCGATGGCGTTGCGGAAGAGCTCGGCCATGCTGATTTCGCGCCTGTCGGCGTATATCTTGGCTTGACCGTAGATTCTGTCCGGCAACTGAAGCTGAGTTCGTGTCATGATGGCGCATAGTATACAGCACCACTGATTTTGTGTCAATGGGGCGCCTAATTACAAAAAGCAAGAACGTCGGTCGCCGCTTTGCACGTCCGGCCGAAATCTGCTATACTACCGACTCAACTAAGGAGAATACGCAAATGAGCGATACAGCAATGATTGTGGCGGGCGCGATCGCCTGCCTTGGACTTTCCGGCGCGGGCTCCGCGTTCGGAACGGGCTTCGCCGCGAGCGCGGCGGTCGGGGCCTGGAAGAAGTGCTACGCCGCCGGCAAGCCGGCCCCGTTCCTGCTTCTCTCGTTCGTCGGCGCGCCGATCACCCAGACGCTCTACGGGATGATCCTGATGTTCACGCTCTTCGGCAAGCTCAGCGTCGCCGGCGCCGGCATCCCGTGCGTCATCCTCGGCATCTTCTCCGGCTTCGCGATCGGCGTCTCCGCCCTCTTCCAGGGACGCGCCGCCGCCGCCGCCTGCGACGCCCAGGCCGAGACCAACCAGGGCTTCACCAACTACCTCGCCGCCCTCGGCATCATCGAGACCGTCGCCATCTTCACCATGGTCTTCACCCTGATCGCCATCGGAAGAATCGGATAGCGAGACTGAGCCATCCGCCTCCGCTCGCCTTCGGCTTGCTCCGGCTCATGGCTCAACGCAACGCCCACGGCTTGCTTCGGCTCATGGCTCAACGCAACGCCTACGGCTCGCTTTCGACATAGATCGCATTCGGCGAGACTGAGCCAGAGTGAGCCGTAGGCGAACGGCGGCGAAAGGCTCGCGCAGACAATGATCAGACGCTGCATTCCAATGGCCGCCTTCAGCGCCGCCTTCGCGGCGCTGGCGGCGTTCGTCTTCTGGGGCACGTGGTCTCCCGACTGCGCGCCCGTCATGCCCGACTGCCCCATCGTCCACTCCACCGCCTACGCCGACGCCCTGCAGGGCGTCCTGCGCAAGTTCCTCTCCCAGGGCAAGTTCGTCCCCAGCGACGTCCTCTGGGACGGCCTCCTCGTCTCGCCCTACTTCTGCCAGGAGCTGAAATACGCCGTCGCCCTCTACTGCGCCGGACTCGGCCTCGCCTGGTTCCTGCTCGGACGGGGCCTGTCCCCGCTCGCGTCCTACGGCGCCGGACTCCTGCTCTCGTTCTGCGGATACTGGGCGTCGCTCTTCTCCGCCGGACACGGCGGATGGTTCATCTGGATGACCTACGGCGTCTTCGCCTTCGGCCTCGCCGACCGCGCCGTGCGCCTCGGCCACCTCCGCCACTGGCTCCTCCTCGGCGCCTGCGTCGCCTGGGCCAGCTTCTACCAGCCCGACCTCTGGCTGCTCTTCACCGCCTTTACCGGGCTCTACTTCGTCTGGTGCTGCATTCGCGAGCGCAAGCTCCCGTGGAAGGGCGCTCTCGTCGCTGCGGCCGTATTCTTCGCCGTCGGCGCCCCGAGCTTCCGCACCGCGATCTTCAACGACCTCGCCGGACGCGACAGGCAGATCGCGGACGGCGAGACGATCTCGCCGTCCGCCGCCGCGAAGGGCGACGACGCCGAGAAGCGCTGGATCTTCGCCACCAACTGGTCGCTGCCGCCGGACGAGATCGCCGAGTTCTTCGTGCCGCGCCTGAACGGCGACACGAGCTGTCCGCTCACGCTCTCGCTCGCCCGCCAGTCCGGCAAGGACACCCGCCCCTACACCGGCGCCCTTGGGCG
>CAVCXQ010000241.1:0-2400 GCA_963606275.1 uncultured Muribaculaceae bacterium
CGATCCTGCTGCCGCTGAACACGAACTACAAGTCGCACGAGATGGACTTCGCGCTGGGGCAGTCGGACGCGGAGAACCTGTTCGTCATCAACGGATTCCGCGACTGCGACTACGTGCAGGTCATCAACGAGCTGGTGCCGGAGCTCAAGGAGTGCCCGCGCGGCCAGCTCAAGAGCGCGAAGTATCCGCACCTGAAGCGCGTGTTCTTCCTCGGCGGCGAGAAGCACCGCGGGATGTATTCGCTCAACGAGGTGAAGTCGCTCGCGTGCGAGGTCTCGCAGGAGGACTACCTGGCGCGGCAGGCGACGGTGGACGTCAACGACGTGGTGAACATGCAGTACACCTCCGGCACGACGGGCTTCCCGAAGGGCGTGCAGCTGACGCACCGGAACATCGCCAACGACGGCTTCTGGATCGGCGCGTGCCAGAACCTGAGCTGCCGCGACCGCGTGTGCATCCCGGTGCCGCTCTTCCACTGCTTCGGGTGCGTGCTCGGGGTGATGAGCTGCGTGAACCACGGCGCGACGATGGTCTTCCTGGAGAAGTTCGACCCGGTGCAGGTGATGACGTCGATCGAGCGCGAGAAGTGCACGGCGACCTACGGCGTGCCGACGATGTACATCGCGATGCTCGACCACCCGCTCTTCGACCACTTCGACTTCCGCTCCCTCAGGACCGGCATCATGTCCGGCTCCGCGTGCCCGACGCACCGGATGCAGCAGGCGAACGACAAGATGTTCATGCGCGAGATCACCAACCCGTACGGCCTCACGGAGTCCGGCCCGGTGATGACGATGACGCGCTACTTCGAGCCGTCGATCGCGCGCAAGTGCCAGACGATCGGCCAGGCCCTGCCGGGCGTCGAGGTCGCGATCATCGACCCGGAGACGGGCGAGATCGCGCCGATCGGGCAGGACGGCGAGATCTGCTGCCGCGGCTTCAACACGATGAAGGGCTACTACAAGATGCCCGAGCAGACGGCGAAGTGCATCGACAAGAACGGCTGGCTCCACTCCGGCGACATCGGCAAGATGGACGCGGACGGCTACTACTACATCACGGGCCGCCTGAAAGACCTGATCATTCGCGGCGGCGAGAACATCTCGCCGAAGGAGGTCGAGGACTTCCTCGGCACGATGCCGGGGGTGAAGGACGTCGCCGTCGTCGGCTGCCCCTCGAAGAAGTATGGCGAGCAGCCGGCCGCGTTCATCATCCGCGCCGACGGCTCGGACATCTCCGAGCACGACGTCGCCGTGTTCTGCAAGGACAAGATCAGCTGGTTCAAGATCCCGAAATACGTCCACTTCGTCGACGTCTTCCCGATGACCGCGAGCCAGAAGATCCAGAAATACAAGCTCCGCGAGATGGCCCACGAGCTGTGGCCCGACGCCTAGAAGACCTGCGACGTGAGCGGCGTGAGGGGCGAAAGAGACAGGAGCCCCGGCGAGTGCCAATCGGGCTCAAGTCCCTCCTGCCTCCCACGTCTCTCACGACGCGAAGAACCGAATCGCGAAACCTGAACGACAAAAAACAAAAAAGGAACCCAACGATGAACAACGAAGAGAAGAAGCCGAACAAGGTCGGCGAGAGGATCCGCAGCTACCGCGAGCGCGTGGACATGAGCGTCTACGACCTGGCGCAGAAGAGCGGGATAGACGAGAAGGTGGTGAACTCGATCGAGAAGGGGGAGGTGCTGCCGGCCCTGGGCGTGCTGACGAAGATCTCCCGCGCCCTCGGCCAGCGCCTCGGCACCTTCATGGACGACCAGTTCAAGCCCGACCCGATCATCACCAGGGCGTCCGACGTCGAGGCGGACAAGGTGGCGAAGGAGGGCGTGAACACGCTCGGCTACTCGTCGCACTCGCTCGCCCGGGGCAAGCCCGACCGCCACATGGACCCGTTCAGGATCGAGTTCGAGGCGGACGGCGTGGACGCGAGCTCGTCGCACGAGGGCGAGGAGCTGATCATCTGCCTCGCGGGCGAGGTGGAGCTGGCCTACGGGCCGGACAAGACCGTCCTCAAGCCGGGCGACACCGCCTACTACAACGCCGTCGTGACCCACAGCCTGCGCGCCCTCAACGGCAAGCCGGCCTCGATCTACGGCATCGTCTACATGCCGTTCTGACGGAAGTGGAGGTGACGCCGTGAAGGGACGCGGAATCGACTACAAGTGGACGGCGCTCGCGCTTCTGTGGGTGGCGTTCTTCCTGCAGCAGGGCACGAGGCAGCTCTTCGGGCCGTCCGTGCCCGCCATCTGCGGCTCTCTCGGCGTCGACCAGGTGGCGATCGGCGTCGTGGGGACCGTCTTCGCGATGACCTACGGCGTCTGCGTCCCGTTCGCGGGGCTGACCGCCGACCTCTTCAACCGCAAGTGGATGGTGACCGCCGGGGTGGGGATCT
>CAVCXQ010000242.1:0-2393 GCA_963606275.1 uncultured Muribaculaceae bacterium
TCACTTCTTCGCCTTGACGCCGAGGTCGGAGAGCTTCATCGAGATCACGCGCGAGACGCCCTTCTCCTGCTGCGAGACGCCGTAGACGAGGTCCGAGCCGGCGATCGTGTGCTGGTTGTGCGTGATGATCAGGAACTGCGACTGCCGCAGGAACTCCTTGAGCTGCTCGACGAACCGCCCGATGTTCGCGTCGTCCAGGGCCGCGTCCAGCTCGTCCAGCATGCAGAACGGCGCCGGCTTGATCATGAAGATCGAGAACAGCAGCGCGACCGCCGTCATCGTGCGCTCGCCGCCGGAGAGCAGCGTGACGGACTGCGGACGCTTCCCCGGGGGGCGCGCGATGATGTCGATGCCGCACTCGAGCGGGTCTTCCTCGTTCTCGAGCAGGACGAGCTTCGCCTCGCCGCCGCCGAAGAGCCGCGTGAACATCGTCTGGAAGTTCTTGTTCGCCTGTTCGAACGTCGCGCGGAACATGGAGCCGGACGTGCCGTTCAGGTTGCCGATGAGCTCGACGAGCTGGGCCTTCGCGGCGAGCAGGTCTTCCTCCTGGGCCTTCTCCTTCGCGTAGCGCTCCTCGAGCTCGCGGCACTCGTCGATCGCGACCATGTTGACGGGGCCGAGCGCGGCGATCTCGCCCTGGAGGCGGCCGACCGTGCCCTCGAGCTCCTCGAGCGGCGGCACGACGCCCTTCTTCCACTGCGGGTCCGGCTCGCGCATCACGGCGTCCGCGAAAAGCCCGTATTCGTCCTGGAGGTGGGCGTAGACGTTCTGGCGGCGCATGGTCGCCTCGGCGGCGGCGACCTCGAGGCGGCCGCGGATGTCCTTGGCCTGGTCGAGGTCGGCGCGCTTGCGCGCGGCGTCCTGGTCGGCGGCGGAAATCTTCTCAAGCATCGCCGCGCGCTGGCCGCGCCCCTCGTTGATCGCGTCCACGAAGTCGTTCGCCTTGCCCTTGAGCTCGTCGAGCCCGGAGAGGAGGTCGCCCGACTCGTCCGTCAGCCTCTGGATCGACTCCTCGTAGCCGGCGATTTGCTCTTCGCGGCCGGCGACGGCGGCGGAGAGCTCGCCGCGGCGGCGGTTCGCGGCGTCGCGCTGCTGGCCGAGGAAGGAGAGCTCCTGCTCCATCTGGCTCGCGGCGATGCGCCGCTCGGTCAGGCGCTGGGAGGCGGGGATGTGCTTCAATTCCATCTCGCGGAGCTCGTTCTCGGCGACGGAGACGAGGGCCATGAGGTCTTCGCGCTTCATCATCGTCGTCACGGTCGTGCCGGCCTTCCAGGTCTCGACCGCGCCGTTGCGGTTCACGTCCGCGTCCGCGACGAGCGTGCCGGTGCGCGTCGTGTCCGCCACCTCGCGGCGCTTGGCCTCGACGTCCGAGCGCTTCGCGTCGATCGCGTCCTGGAGGGCGTTGAAGTCGGCCTCCTCGGCCTCGAGCGCCTCCTTCGCGGCGGCGAGCGAGTCGGTGAGGAGGGTGGCCTTCTGCTCGAGGGACTCGGCCTGCATGGCGACCTCGCCGAGGGTGGCCTTCGTCTGCTCGATCTCGGCGCGGTCGCGCGCGGCGTAGTTGCGGTATTCCTCGACGCGCGTCGCGTTGACGCCGATGACCTCGCGGGCGCGCGCGTATTCCGCCTCGGCGGCGGCCTGCTGGCCGGCGAGGGCCTGGAGGCGGTCTTCGAGGACGTGCACCTGCGCGTGGAGGTCTTGCGCGAGCGACTCCGCCGCGCTCACCGTGTCCTGGGCCTCGGCGATCGCCGCGTCGACCTCGTTGCGGCTCCGGGCGTTCGACTCGAGCTCCTCGTCGAAGCGGTGGATCCGGTTCTTCGAGACGTAGATGTCGAGGCCGCGGAGCTCGTCGCGGAGCTCCTTGTACTTCTGGGCCTTGCCGACCTGGCGCTGGAGCGAGGCGATCTGCCGCTTCATCTCGCGGAGGACGTCCGCCTCGCGCAGGAGGTTCTGCTCGGTCTGCTCGATCTTCCGGAGGGCGTCCTTGCGGTCGGCCTTGAACTTCGTGATGCCGGCGGCCTCCTCGAAGACGGCGCGGCGGTCTTCCGGCTTGGAGGAGAGGATCGCGTCGATCTGGCCCTGGGCCATGACCGAGTAGGAGCTCGTGCCGATGCCGGTGCCCATGAAGAGGTGCTGGACGTCCTTCAGGCGGCTCTGCTGCTTGTTGATGAAGTATTCGCCGGAGCCGTCGCGGTAGACGCGGCGGGTGATCGTGACCTCGTGGTAGTCGGTGCCGAGCTCCTTCTCGCAGTCGGCGAAGGTGATGGAGACCTCGGCGAGGCCGAGGGGCTTGCGGGTGTCCGTGCCGTTGAAGACGACGTCGACGAGCTTCGAGCACCGCAGGGCGGTCGGCTTCTGCTCGCCGAGGACCCAGCGGATCGCGTCGGAGACGTTCG
>CAVCXQ010000243.1:0-2389 GCA_963606275.1 uncultured Muribaculaceae bacterium
CGAACAAGAACGCCTGGCGCGGCGAATACGGCGTCCCCCGCGTCGTCTGCATCGGCCCGAAGGGGCGGGCCATCCTGGAGCGGCACCGCGGCCCCGGAGACATCCCGTTCTCGCCAAAGGCCGCCATGTCCGAATACCTCGCCGCCCGCCACGCGGCGCGACAAACGCCCGTCTACGGCGCGAGGAGGGACGAGCCGCACGTCCCCCGCGTCCTTGGCGACCGGTGGACGACGTCCGCCTACACGAGGACGATCCGCGCCGCCTGCGCCCGCGCGGGGATCGCCCCGTGGGGCGCGAACAGGCTCCGCCACTCCTTCGGGACGGAAGTCCGCCGCGCGTTCGGCTTGGACGCGGCGCGGGCCGTCCTCGGCCACACGGGCGGCGGGTGCGTGACGGACGTCTACACGTTCGACGCGATCGAGGAGGAGGTGATCCGCGCCGCGTCTGCGGCGGTCGAGGCGCTCGGATGACGGCGCGGCGGCGGGCTCAGGCGTCCGTCTCGACGACGCTGAAAACGGTGGTCGCGGTCGTGTTGAGGTAGCCGCGCCCGTTGGGCAGCTTCGCCCACGAGACGGTCACGCGCGTCCCGCTCCGCGTCTCGATGCCGCCGTTCTTGTCGACGTTCGCGCAGTAGACGACGCCCTCGGACACTGCCGCCGCCGTCCCCTTCGCCGACGAGCGGTATGTCTTGACGGTCGTCTCCTCCCTCTGCTGGATCTTCACGATGGTGGGGTTGTAATACGAGATCGTGCCGTCCTTGTCCCTGACGATCGTCGCGTTCTTGAACCAGTAGCCGAGGTAGGAGAGCGTGGTCTGCCCAGACTCCGCGACGAGCGCGCCGTCGCCATCCGGGGCCGTCGCCGACCACGCCTCCGCGTCCTCCGCGTGGCCGTAGGTCGTCTTCTCCGCCGTGACCTGCCACTGCCCCGACTCGTCCGCGCGCTCGGCGCGCGTGTTCGTCCGCGACCCCGTGAGCACCGTGATGACGGCCTCGGACGTCGCCTCCTTCGTCCCGTAGAGGAACGCGACCTTGACGCCGTCCTCCTGGAGGTTCTTCGCGAGCTGCCTCGCGCACGATTCGGCGAGGCCGCGCCAGACGGTCGTCGACGTCTCCTCGGTCTGCCGGACCGGGTATGTCTCGTGCTCGTAGGCGAACGACGAGGTCTTCGCGTAGGAGAGCGGGACCTCGGCCCCGGCGGTCTTCTTGGTCGTGTCGCCCGTGGCGATGGAAGTGTCCCAGCTCATGCGTATGCCCCCTCGTCGTCCGCGATGGCCTCGCGTATGTCGTCAAGCGCGTCGGCGGCCCTCTCCGTCGCCTCCGCCGTCTTCCTCGCGTATTCTCGCGCCTTCTGCTCCTCCTCGCGGGCGAGCGCGACGCGCTTGACGGCGGTCTCGTCGAGCGAGAGCGAGCGGAAGGAGTTGGGGTCGTAGTCGGCGGCCGTGCGCCAGTCGCGCCGCTTGGAGCGCAACCGCTCGAAATCCCTCTCGAACTGCGCCTCGGCGGCGGCGTTGGCGCGCTCCTCGTCGAGCTGGGCGCGGAGCGAGTCCTTGTCTCGGTACCAGCCCCACGCCTGTTCGGTCTTGGCCTGCGCGGCGGCGAGCGCCTGCGCGGCCTCCGACTCCGCCGACTGGCGCGCCGAGAGCTCCTCGGCGAGGAGGCGGACGCGCTCGGCGTGGACGCGCCGCTCGATCGCCTTGCGCTCGCGCTCCTCCTCGGCGCGGAGACGCCTCTCCTCCTCGGACTTCTTCGCCGCGAGCTTCGCGGCGGCCTCCTCGGCCTTGCGGGCGGCCTCCTCCGCCCTCTTCGCGTCCACCTCGGCCATGAGGTCGGCGACGGACTTCCCGCCGCCATCCGCCGCCTGGGACGCGACGCTTTCCGCCGTCGCGCGTTTCGGGCGGCGCGGCCGCGACCAGCCGGGCGAACCTCCCGCGTCGGGGTCCTCCGCGAGCCGCTTGAGCCTCTCGCCATACCACCCAGCCGCGACTTTCTCGCGCCCGTAGAACCCCTTGGCGACCTCCTCCGCCTTGGACTCAAGATACGCCTTGGCCGCATCCTTGACCCCCCCGCCGCCCGCGAGCGTCCCAGCGAAGCTCCCGATGCCCTTCGCGTTGCCGACGAAACCGTGCCATGCGTCGCCGACCCCGCTGTAGTCCCAGAGGGCTTTCTTCAGGGCGCCGACGGCCTCTACGGTCTCCTCGATCTTCTCGACCGCGCCGGCGAGGCCGCGCGACAGCGTCTCCGCGAAACGCTCGACCGCGCCCGACTCGACGAGCTCGTCAAGCTTGTCGATGAGCGTCTGGAGGCCTCCCTTGGCGGTGCCTGTGAACGCCTCGCCGAACGTCCGCACCGCGTCCGTCCACTTGTCCTGGAGCGTGGAGACGAGCCCCT
>CAVCXQ010000244.1:0-2388 GCA_963606275.1 uncultured Muribaculaceae bacterium
GTGCGGCGACGGCGGCGTATTCCTCGACCGACCCGCCCCAGACGTTCGCGATCAGAGGCACGCTCGTCGTCCGCCGGAAGGCCGGCACGGCCTCGGCGAGGAAGCTGTCGACGCCGGAGCCCTGGAGTCCGATCGCGTTTACGAGGCCGCCGAAGACCTCGGCGTGGCGCGGCATCGGGTTGCCGGGCCATGGCGAGAGGCGGACGCCCTTGGCGGTGACGGCGCCGAGCTTCGAGTAGTCGACGGCGCCGGCGTATTCGACGCCGTAGCCGAAGGTCCCGCTCGCCGTCGCCACCGGCGTCGGCATCTTGAGTCCGCCCAGGTCGACGCGCATGTCGACCGCACTCGGTTCGATCGCAGACATTCCAGCCTCCTCAATCCGCCGCGCCCGGGCGGCTATCGCTCCTTGACCGTGCCCTTCAGGACGGCGACGAACGCCGACTGCGGCACGTTGACGTGTCCGAACTCCTTCATCCGCGCCTTGCCGCGCTTCTGCTTCTCCAAGACCTTCATCTTGCGCGTGACGTCGCCGCCGTAGAGCTTCGCGAGGACGTCCTTGCGGAACGGGCGGATGTCCTCGCGCGCGATGATCTCCTTGCCGATCGCCGCCTGCACGGGGATCTTGAACTGGTGCGGCGGAATCGTCTCGGCGAGGGCCTTGCACATCTGGAGCCCGCGCGCGCGCGCCTTGTCGCGGTGCACCATCGTCGCGAAGGCGTCCACCGTCTCGCCGTTCAGGAGGATGTCCATGCGCACGATGTCCGAGACCTGGTAGCCGTCCGGCTCGTAGTCCATCGAGGCGTAGCCGTGGGAGACGCTCTTCAAGGTGTCGTGGAAGTCGATCAGGATCTCGTTGAGCGGCAGCCGGCAGTGGAGCATGACGCGCTTGGCGTCGATCGTCTCCGTGCCCTCGACGAGTCCGCGCCTGTCCATGACGATGCGCATGACGTCGCCGATGGACTCGGAGGGCGTGATGATGCGCGCCTTGAGGACGGGCTCGGAGATGGTCTCGAGGACGGACGGGTCGGGCATCTGCAGCGGGTTGTCGAGGTCCTTCTCCTCGCCGGACTTGAGCTTCAGCTTGTAGACGACGCCGGGGGAAGTCGAGACGATGTCGAGGCCGAACTCGCGTCGCAGGCGCTCCTGGACGATCTCCATGTGCAGGAGGCCGAGGAAGCCGCAGCGGAAGCCGAAGCCGAGCGCGAGCGACGACTCGTGGTGGAAGGTGAACGCCGCGTCGTTGAGGTGAAGCTTCTCCAGGCCGGCCGCGACCTTCGGGAACTCGTCCGTCGACATCGGGTAGATGCCGCAGAAGACGGTCGGGCGGATGTCCTGGAAGCCGGGGAGCGGCTCGGTGGCGCCGAGCTTCGACGTCGTCACGGTGTCGCCGATCTTGATCTCGCTGGGGTCCTTGACCGTGCCGACGATGTAGCCGACCTCGCCGGCGGAGAGCCGTTCGACGGGCTTCTTGGTGGGCGAGAAGATGCCGACCTCGTGGACGGTCGTCGAGACGTCGGAGCCCATGAACCGGACGCCCTGTCCGGCGGAGAGCGAGCCGTCGACGACGCGCACGTAGGTGATGACGCCGCGGAACTCGTCGAACACCGAGTCGAACACGAGGGCCCTGAGGGGCGCGTCGACGCCGCGCGTTTCCGGCGGCGGGATGCGCTTGACGATCGCCTCTAGGACGTCCGGGCAGCCGACGCCGGTCTTCGCCGAGACGAGGAGCGGCTCGTCCATCGGGATGGCGAGGATGTCCTCGATCTCGCGCGAGACCTCCTTCACGTCGGCGCCGGGGAGGTCGACCTTGTTGAGGACGGGGACGATCTCGAGTTTGGCGTCCTGGGCGAAGTAGGTGTTGGCGACGGTCTGGGCCTCGACGCCCTGGGCGGCGTCGACGACGAGGATCGCCCCTTCGCACGCGCCCATGGAGCGCGAGACCTCGTAGGCGAAGTCAACGTGGCCGGGCGTGTCGAGGAGGTTGAAGAGGTAGGTCTTGCCGTCCCGCGCCGTGTAGTGCATCGAGACGGGGTGGGACTTGATCGTGATGCCGCGCTCGCGCTCCAAGTCCATCGCGTCGAGCGTCTGCTCCTTGAGCTCGCGCGCCGAGACGGCGTGGGTGAGCTCGAGGATGCGGTCGGAGAGCGTCGTCTTGCCGTGGTCGACGTGGGCGATGATGCAGAAGTTGCGGATGTTGTCGAGTTTCATGTCTTTCAGCTGAACGGAGGCGAATTATACCAAAGCCGCGTCCGCCCCGCCACCCGGCATCTCCGACGACAGTAATAGGTTGCGCGGACGAGCGCCTTCCGATGAACGGCTCGCTGCGGGCAGAGATGCGCCGCAGAAGCGCAACGCGCTTCGGAGGGAAGGTTGCGAAGCAACGGCGAA
>CAVCXQ010000245.1:0-2356 GCA_963606275.1 uncultured Muribaculaceae bacterium
CGGTCGTCGCGTACGCGAGGTTACCAACATAGATTTCCATCTGATCTTTCCTTGTTTCCTTGTTTCTTCTCGCGCCATCGGCGAAGGCACCCGCCCCCGCCGCCGACGCAAAAATCGCTTTTCGAGCCGACCCTCCGATCGGCTTTCCGCGCATTATAGCATTTACGCGCCCACCTGCGCAAGTGCACGAACCGACATGTGCGTCCGCTTGCAATCCCCTGCCATGGGGCTGGCGGCGGCGGTCAGAAGATCCCAAGCTCGCGGATCGCGGGGATGAGGACGCTGCCTACGAGCGCGGCGTTCAGGCGGTGCCCGCCGTGGAAGAGCCGCGACATCCCGGGGTAGTGGCGCTCGAACACCTCGCGCTCCGGCAGGCAGATGTCGTCCTCGTCGCCGAACAGCCCGTGGCAGAACATCCGGTCGACGTCGTCCAGCCCGTCGAACTGCCGCGCCTCCATCTCCTCGAAGTGGCGCACGGTCTCCTTCTTGACGTGGAACTCGATGGCGCCGTCCCTGCGCTCGTTGAGCCACTTGTGCCTGCCGACGAAGAGGATGTCGTATTTCTTCGAGAGGCAGAAGCACGGGTTGACGCAGATGCGCTCGAATCCGCGCAGCTGCTGGGCGTACATCGCGCCCATGGAGGTGCCCACTATCAGCGCTGGCTGGTCGCGCTCGGCGAGCGCCTTCAGCATCGGCAGGGCCTCCTCCGGGTCGACTGGGATGTCCGGCGCGACGACCTTCACGCGGTCGCGCTCCGACGCGCCGAGGAACTCGCGGCGGAGTATCTCGACCGTGCCGCTCGCGCCGGACGACGCGAACCCGTGGAGGTAGAGTATCTCCCGGCTGGTCATGCGCCCTTCCGCGCCGCGGCGTCCGTCAGAGGACGCGCAGCCTCACCGGGTCGCCGGCGACGACGCCGGACGCCTTGATCTCGGCGAGCGCGGCCTCGAGGTCGCTCGCCTTCGCCTCGTGCGTGAGCGCGACGACCGGCGCGTATCCGCTCTCGGCGGCGACGCCCTCGGCGTCCGCCGACGGGTCCTTCTGCTTTGCGGCGGAGATCGAGACGCCGTGTGCCCCGAGGATCGTGGCGATGGAGCCGAAGGCGCCCGGCTTGTCCGCCACCATCAGCCGCACGTAGAACTTCGAGACGATGTCGCCGGCGGCGCGGAGTCGCAGCCTGCCCTCCGCGTAGTCCGGGACGGCGCGCGCGTAGCGCGTCTCGCCGTGCGCGAGGTTGCGCGCGATGTCGCCCACGTCGGCGACGACCGTCGAAGCCGTCGGGGCGCGGCCCGCCCCGCGCCCGTAGTACATCGTGTAGTCCGACATGTCGCCCTTCACCATCGCCGCGTTGAAGGCGTCGTTGACGCTCGCGAGCATGTGCGCGAGCGGGATGAGCGTCGGGTGCACCCCGACCTCCACCTCGTCGCCGTCCTTCGCGACGACCGCGAGGAGCTTGATCCGGTAGCCGAAGTCCGCCGCGTACTTCACGTCGATCCCGTCGAGGTTCCGGATGCCCTCGACCTGCACCTGGTCAAGCGTCGGCTGGAAGCCGTAGGCGAGGGCCGTGAGGATGCAGGCCTTGTGGGCGGTGTCGAAGCCGTCGATGTCGAGCGACGGGTTCGCCTCCGCGTAGCCGAGGCGCTGCGCGTCCTTCAGCACCGCGTCGAACGGCGCCCCCTCGCGCTCCATGCGCGTGAGGATGTAGTTGCAGGTGCCGTTCAGGATGCCGTGGACGGACTCGATCTCGTTGCCCGCGAGGGCCTCGCGGACGACGCGGATGATCGGGATGCCGCCGCCGACGGACGCCCCGAAGTAGATGTCGACGCCGTTCTTCGCGGCCGTGTCGAAGATCTCCTTGCCGTGCTCGGCGAGGAGCTTCTTGTTCGCCGTGACGACGCACTTCTTCGCGTTGAGCGCGTCGAGGACGAGCTTCTTCGCGATGCCCGTGCCGCCGATCGTCTCGACGACTATCTGGACGCCGGGATCGGCGATGACGGACGCGGAGTCGGTCGTCAGAACGCCGGACGGGACGGCGACGCCGCGGTCGGTCGTGACGTCTAGGTCTGCGATCTTCCGCAGCTCGATGTCCACGCCGAGCCGCTTCGCCATTACCTCGCGATGCCTCAGGAGGCCGTCCGCGACGCCCGCGCCGACCGTGCCGAAGCCGAGAATGCCAACTCCGATGGTTTTCATGCAAGTCCTCTCCGTTATGGAAAAACGGCGGACATTATACCAAATCCCCATCAACGGCGCGGCGGACAGGGGCGCGAAAGAATCGCCGCGAAAGCCGCCAGGCGGGCCGGCGTCAGTCGAGTCCGTAGTAGGCGCGGATGCGGCGGAGCTCGCCGGACGCCTC
>CAVCXQ010000246.1:0-2334 GCA_963606275.1 uncultured Muribaculaceae bacterium
ACGTCGCCGTCGGCGACGGCAAGGACGACCCGGTGTTCATGATCTCCGACATCCTCCCCCACCTCGGCAAGGACCAGGCGAAGAAGACGCGCGACGAGTTCTTCGAGGCCGAGGACCTCGACCCCGTCGTGTGGTCGACGCCGGGGAACGGGGAACGGGGAACGGGGAACGGGGAACAGAAAGCCGACCGCAAGGGGCTGGTCGCGTATCTGAAGAAGGTCTACAAGGTCGACGAGGAAGACCTGCTCTCGGCGGAGCTGGAGGTCGTGCCGGCGGGGATGCCGCGCTACGTCGGCTTCGACCGCGCCCTCATCACGGGCTACGGGCACGACGACCGCGTCTGCTCGTTCGCCGGGCTCCAGGCCCTCATCGACGCGGCGGACGCCGTGCCGGACGTGACGGCCTCGATCCTGATGTGCGACAAGGAGGAGATCGGCTCGATGGGCTCGACGGGTATGCAGAGCTCGTTCTTCGAGAACACCGTCGCCGAACTGGTCGAGCGCCAGGAGAAGGACGCGCGCGACATTCTCGTGCGCCGCGCGCTCGAGAAGTCCACGATGCTCTCCGCCGACGTCACGGCGGCGGCCGACCCGCACTTCCCGGACGTCGACTCGACCGGCAACGAGGCGCGCCTCCACAAGGGCGTCGCCGCGTCGAAGTATACCGGCGGCACGTCGAAGGGCGGCGCGAGCGACTGCGGGCCGGAGTTCATCGCGAGGATCCGCGACGTCATGGAGAAAGGCGGCGTCACGTGGCAGATGGCCGAGCTCGGCAAGATGGAGAAAGGCGGCGGCGGCACGATCTCGCAATACATGGCGCGCTTCGGCATGAAGGTGCTCGACATGGGCACGCCGATGTGGAACATGCACGCGCCGTGGGAGATCGTCTCCGCCAAGGACTGCCACGAGACCTACAAGGCGTACAGCGCGTATCTGAGAAGTTGAGAAGTGGAGAAGTGGAAGAGTGAAGAAGTTGAGAAGTGGAGAAGTGGAAAAGTAAGTAGAGACGCGAATGCAGGGTCTGGGATTTTGGTCAAGAACAGGACAAAGAAGGTAAAGCGCAAATGAACAAGCTGGTTCCGATTCTTGCGGCCGCGACGCTCGCCGGCTGCGTCTGCGACAGGACGGCGTGTCCGCCGAAGGGCGACTGCCCGCCGCCGAAGCCCGGGTGCGAGTGCGGCCCGAAGTGCAAGTGCCCGCCGCCGAAGTGCGCGATGCCGAAGCCAGGATGCCCCGACCCGGTGATGGGCAACTGGAGCGCGAAACTTCCCTACGACACGATGTTCGCCTCGAGCCTCATCTTCTCTCGCGACGAGAAGGGCGAGCCGAAGGCGTTCGTGCTCTACCGCTGGGGCTCGCCGGAGTGGGTGAAGGACCTCAAGGTCTGCGGCGCGTATTTCTCGTTCAACCATCCGTACGGCCAGCGCTTCGAGGGTCAGGTCGTCGGCGACCGCCTCGTCGCGCGCATCGCCCCGTATGACGCAAAGTCCGGCAAGGTCAGCGGCGCGTGGCAGCCGTTCTACGGCTGGCGGAATCCGCCGGTCTGCGACAAGGCCCGCACCGAGGACGCGACGCTCGGCGAGCCGGTCGACCTCCTGAAGGACGGCCTCGACGGCTGGGTGCTGATGGACTCCAAGGCGAAGAACGGCTGGTCGTTCAAGGACGGCGTCCTGTCGAACAAGCTCGGCCTGAAGCCTGACGGCTCGTGGGCGGGCGGCGGCTCCAACCTCATGACGAAGCGCGCGGACTTCTTCGACTTCAACCTCGAGTACGACGTGCGCGTGCCGGCGAAGTCCAACTCCGGCGTCTACCTTCGCGGCCGCTTCGAGTGCCAGGTCATCGACAGCTACGGCAAGGCGCCAGACTGCCACAACATGGCCGCCTACTACGGCCGCGTCACGCCGAGCAAGACCGTCGACAAGGCTCCGGGCGAGTGGCAGCACGTGTCCGTCACCCTCTACAAGGGCCGCATCACGACCTGGCTCAACGGCGAGAAGATCATCGACAACGCGAAGCTCGAGGGCGTGACCGGCGGCGCGATCGACGCCGACCTGAATGCGGCCGGCCCCATCTACCTCCAGGGCGACCACTCCGACGCGGACTACAGGAACATGATCCTGCGTCCGGCGCTGTAAGGGCAGAGGAAACAAGATTTGGCTAACCCCAAAACAAGAAAGAAGAAAAAGAAAATGACGATCAGCACATCGAGAAGAAACTTCCTGCGCGGCCTCGGCGGCGCGGGCCTGTTCGCGATCGGCGGGTGCGCGTGCCCGTGCGGACGCCAGAAGATCAAGCTCGCCGCCGTCGGCGTGATGGGCAAGGGCTACAGCGACTG
>CAVCXQ010000247.1:0-2319 GCA_963606275.1 uncultured Muribaculaceae bacterium
GCCCCGCTCATCTGCGACATGTCCTCGGACATCCTCAGCTGCGAGCGCGACTACACGCAGTTCGACATGTTCTACGCCGGCGCCCAGAAGAACCTGGGGCCCTCCGGCATGGCCGTCGTCGCCATCCGCAAGGAGCTCGCGGAGAAGGGATGCCCGAAGATCCCGACGATGCTCCAGTACCGCACCTACGTCGACGAGAACTCGCTCTACAACACGCCGCCGACCTGGGGCATCTACGTCTTCGGCGAGACGATGAAGTGGGTGAAGAAGATGGGCAAGGAGAACCTCTTCAGGCTCAACGCCGAGAAGGCGAAGCTCATCTACGACGTCATCGACGCGAGCGACTTCTGGACTGGCACCGCCCTTCCCGAGTTTCGCTCGAACATGAACGTCACCTGGCGCATCAATGGCGGCGACGAGGCACTCGAGAAGAAGTTCATCGACGAGGCCAAGGCGCTCGGGATGTCGTCCCTGAAGGGCCACCGCTCGGTCGGCGGCATCCGCGCGTCGATCTACAACGCCTTCCCGAAGGCGGGCGTCGAGGCGCTCGTCGCGTTCATGAAGGACTTCGAGAAGAAGAACGGCTGACGCCGTCCTTCTTCTTCCCGGCAGCGGCGCCATGCAGTTCTTCCCGGCAGACTACGTCGTCCTCGGCTGCGCGGCCGTGGCGGCGGTATTCGGCCTCTTCGGAGGGCTCTCCGGAGCGTTGGCGATGCTCGCCGGCACGGTCGGCGCGTCCGTCGCCAGCCGTGTCGCCTGGAGCTATTCGGTTTCGTGGTTCGACGCCTCCTGGGCGCGGGCGCTCGCCTCGTTCGGCATCGCGCTCGTCGCCTTCGGGATCGCCCGCAAGGCAGTCCGCGTCCTGGTGCACAAGCTTCTCGCCCAGCCGGGCGACGCGATCTTCGGCGCGATCGTGGCCGCCGCCAGCGGGTTCGCCCTGGCGCTCGCCGCCGCGTATCTGCTGACCGTCTCCGGGATCCTGGAGGCGGACTCGCGCATCCTGGACTGCGTGACCGCGCTCTGGGAGGTGCGGGAGTGACGGACGGCGAGGAGCTGATGCGGGAGGCGAAGGGGTTCGAGAAGAACCTTCTGAACTTCTTCTACCGCCAGGGCGTTTCACATTTCGAGGGCGAGGACCTCGTCCAGGAGACGTATCTGCGGCTGTGGAACTACCGCGACCAGTATCGTCCGACGGCGAAGCTCTCGACGTTCCTCTTCGTGCTCGCCCGCCAGGTCAGGATCGACGCGCTGCGCCGCCAGACGAGGCGCGAGCGGCGCGAGGACGCCTGGGGCGGCGAGCAGCCGACGGAGGCGGCGCCGGGCGCGCTCTGCGCCCGCGAGGACGCCCGCTGGGCGCTCTCGCAGCTCTCGGAGCCGCTGCGCGACGTCGTGGAGCTCGGGCTGCTGCAGGAGCTGCCCTACGCGGAGGTCGCCGAGATCCTCGGCATCCCCGTCGGGACGGTGAAGTCGAGGATGTCCAACGCCCTCAAGAAGCTGAAGGAGGTGTTCGATGACAGAAGATCTTGAAGAGACGCTCAGGGAGCTCGGGCCCGGCTATCGCGAGGTGGCCGACCGCCTCGTCGCCGCGTTCCGTCCGGCGGACGCGAAGGCCGTCGCCGCCTCCGCCCCGCGCCGCGCCGCAGCGCCCGTCCGCAAGCCGTCCGCGAGGCGCGGACGGGTCGTCGGCTGGTCTGTCGCCTACCTGGTCGCGGCGTCGCTGCTGGTGTTCGTCGGGCTTGGGGTCGTGTTCCGCGGCGGAGCCTCGCGCGGCGCGCGCCCCGCCGGACGCGTGTTCACCGTGAGGGCGTCCGCGCCGATGAACGAATACGCCCTCGCGGCGGTCGGCGGAGACGACGCGGTGCGCGAGATCATCAGGACGCAGAACCCGGACGGATCCTGGCAGAACGACTTCCTGACGCGGCGGAATGCCGCCGCCCTGATGGGGGTGGCGGACGAGGAGGCGAAGGTCGCCTTCAAGAAGGCCGTCCGCAACCTGCGCGTCCGCGGCGTCGCGCTCTGACCGCCGCGCGCCGTCCTGGCGGCGACGCGTACCGCCAGTCACAGGCCCCCTTGCGCCGCTAGGGCGATTTATGATATACTACGCTCCTGTTCGCCTGAAACGGCGGGCGTCGATCTTTGAAAACCGGGAGTTGGAGATTAAAGAGAATTACAACTCATATACGAGATGACGAGGAATCGGTGTCGAGCGACCGAGCGGAAGCGAGCTTAAGACGCGAGCGGACGCGAGGGAGCGAGAGCCGAACAAGTTTCTTGCTAAGCGTATACGGGCGCACGACGGATGCCTTGGCATCGGGAGGC
>CAVCXQ010000248.1:0-2296 GCA_963606275.1 uncultured Muribaculaceae bacterium
AGCGGCTGAACCATGTCGCGCTGAAGGAGGGGCGGTTCACGGACGGCGAGTGGCAGCGGTTCTACAAGGAGATCCTGGCGAACAGGAAGGACGGCATCGTCGAGAAGACGCGGAAGTTCCAGGAAGAGCGGCGCTTCGACTTCGAGTTCGACGACCATCGCCACGACAACCTGATGATCGTCGACGCGGAGCACCTCAGCAACAACGCGCTCCAGGTCATCAACCAGTACGAGGAGCGCGGCGGCGCACATGAGGTGCGGTACGACGTGACGGTTCTCCTGAACGGGCTTCCCGTCGTCCACGTCGAGCTCAAGCGGCGCGGCGTCGCGATCCGCGAGGCGTTCAACCAGATCAAGCGATACAACCGGGACGGCTTCTGGGCGGGCGACGCGCTCTTTGAGTGGGTGCAGGTCTTCGTCATCTCCAACGGCACGGAGACGAAATACTACGCCAACACGACCCGCGACAACCACCTGAGGGAAATCGCCAGCAAGGCCACCAAGGGCGGCAAGAAGACGTCCAACAGCTTCGAGTTCACGAGCTACTGGGCGGACGCGAGGAACACGCCGATCACCGACCTCCGGGACTTCGCCAAGACCTTCTTCGCCCAGCAGACGCTCCGCAACATCCTCGTTCGCTTCTGCGTGTTCACCGAAGAGGAGATCCTCCTCGTGATGCGTCCGTACCAGATCGCCGCGACGGAGCGCATCCTGAACCACGTCAGGATCACATCGAAGCCGGAAACGCTCGGCACGGTCAAGGCGGGCGGCTACGTCTGGCACTCGACGGGCAGCGGCAAGACGCTCACCTCGTTCAAGACCGCGATCCTCGCGACGCAGAATCCGGCGGTGGACCGCGTCCTCTTCGTCGTCGACCGCCAGGACCTCGACAACCAGACGCAGCGCGAATACAACAAGTTCCAGAAGGACTGCGTCAAGGGGACGGTCGACACGGGGGCGCTGACCGACCAGCTCACGGACGAGGCGGTGAGCGACAAGAGCGGCAAGCCCGTCAAGAAGTCGAAGATCGTCATCACGACCATCCAGAAGCTCGCCATCTTCGTCAAGCAGAACGCGCCTGGCTCGAAACACGCGGGCATCTACCAGAAGCACGTCGTCATCATCTTCGACGAGTGCCACCGCAGCCAGTTCGGCAAGATGCGCGCGGAGATCGCGAAGCGCTTCAGGAAATACCACATCTTCGGGTTCACGGGAACGCCCATCTTCGCCAAGAACGCCAGTTCGGGCGGCAATCCCCTGATGCGCACGACCGAGCAGGCGTTCGGCGTCCAGCTGCACCAGTACACCATCGTGGACGCGATCCGCGACCAGAACGTGCTGCCGTTCCATGTCGAGACCGTCGGCACGGTCTCGCCCAAGGCCGACATCAAGGACAAGGACGTGCCGGGCATCGACGTCGAGAGCGCGCTTCTCAAGCCGCGCCGCGTTTCGCTCGTCACGAAGCACATCCTCGACCACTTCGCCGACAAGACGCTCCGCGCCAAGAGCTACATGCTCAAGGGCGAACAGGTGAACGGCTTCAACTCCATTTTCTGCGTCGGCTCCGTCAAGGCGGCGATGGCGTATTACGCCGAGATCAAGAGGCAGATCGCCGCGTTGGACGAAGACCATCCGATGAAGGGCCTCAAGGTCGCGACGATCTTCACCTACTCCCAGAACGAGGACGATCCCGAAGACGGCGCGATCGACGACGGCGGCGACGTGACGCTCCTCGACAAGACCTCCCGCGAGTTCCTTGAAGACGCCATCAAGGACTACAACGGACTCTTTCCCAAGACGGGCAAGTCCGCGTTCGGCGCGGGCGACGGCGACCAGTTCCACAACTACTACATGGACGTCTCCGAGAAGATGAAGAAGCGGCAGCTCGACCTTCTCGTCGTCGTCAACATGTTCCTGACCGGCTTCGACGCGACGACGCTCAACACGCTCTGGGTGGACAAGAACCTCCGTCTTCACGGGCTTCTCCAGGCGTTCTCGCGCACGAACCGCATCCTCAACTCCGTCAAGACGTGCGGCAACGTCGTCTGCTTCCGCAATCTCGAAGACCAGACGAACGAGGCGATCTCCCTCTTCGGCGACAAGGACGCGGCGGGCATCGTCAAGATCCGCACGTTCGAGGAATACTACACGACCGGCTTCAAGGACGCCAAGGGGCAGAAGGTCCCCGGCTATGTCGATCTCATCGCGGCGCTTCAGGAGCAATATCCGCTTGGCGTCTTGCCGACGGGCGAGGCGAACGTCAGGAAGTTCGTGACGCTCTTCGGCGAGATCCTGCG
>CAVCXQ010000249.1:0-2289 GCA_963606275.1 uncultured Muribaculaceae bacterium
TGCCGGAGCCGTTCGGGCCGACGACGCCGACGCGGTCGCCCTTGTTGACGCGGAACGTGACGTCCGAGAGGACGTCCTGGTGTCCGTAGTGGACGGATATTCCCCTGAAGTCGAGCATCGCGCCGCGTCAGACCGACGCGCGGTCGCAGAGGGCGGAGACGAGCAGCGCCTTGATCGTGTGCATCCGGTTCTCGGACTCGTCGAAGACCCTGGAATACTTCGACTCGAACACCTCGTCCGTGACCTCCAGGGCGCCGCAGTCCTTCGTGACCTCGGTGCTGTGGTCGTGGAACGCCGGCAGGCAGTGCAGGAACAGGAGTCGTCCGTCGAGGTTCCCCGTCGCCCGCATGAGGTCCATGTTGATCTGGTAGGGACGGAGCATCCGGATGCGCTCGGCGGTCTTCGCCTCCTCGCCCATCGAGACCCAGACGTCCGTGTAGAGGACATTCGCGCCCTTCACGCCCCGGACTGGGTCCTCGAAAACGCGGATGTCGACGCCGTTGCGCTTCGCGACCTGCTCGGCCTCGGCGAGGACGGCCTCGTCGGGGCGCAGTTCCTTCGGACAGCAGCAGACGTAGCGGACGCCGCACTTCGCGCAGCCCATCATGAGCGAGTTCGCGACGTTGTTGCGCCCGTCGCCGACATAGGCGATGCACGTGTTCGCGTCGAGCGTGCCGAAACTCTCCTTGACGGTGAGAAGGTCGGCGAAGATCTGCGTCGGGTGGTAGTCGTCGGTGAGGCCGTTCCAGACGGGGACGCCGGAATACTTCGCGAGGTCTTCGCAGTCCGCCTGGCGGAAGCCGCGGAAGAGGATGCCGTCGTAGATGCGGCCGAGGACGCGAGCGGTGTCCTTGACGGACTCCTTCTTGCCGAAGTGGATGTCGGGGCGGGTGAGGTACTCTCCGTTGCCGCCCTCGTCGCGGACGGCGACGAGGGTGGAGTTGCGGGTGCGGGTCGAGCTCTTCTCGAAGATGAGGGCGATGTTCCTGCGGTGCAGGAGGTCGCCGCGCACGCCGGCGGCGCGGCGCGCCTTGAGCTGCGCCGAGAGGTCGATCAGGTTCTTCATCTCCTCGTCGGTGAACGAGGCGAGGCGCATCATCGAGCGCCCCTTGAGGGAATCCATCCACGTGAGCATTTCGTCCTTGGCCTTTCTGGTTTCTGGTCGGGGTATTATACCAAAAGCGGCCATGCCGCACCGCCGTCACCGCATGACTTGATACGCCTTGAACGGAGCGCGGTCGGAGTCGGTCGTGCCCCGCGACCAGGCGCGGACTATCCCGCGCGCCAGCTCGAGGTCGGCCTGTGACTTGAGCACCGGCACCAGCGCGGTCGGGCCAGGCACGTCGTCGAACGCGACGACGACGCCCTTCTCGCCCGCGAGCAGCGCGTTCTCGCCGGCGTCGCGTCCGAGGATCACCCCGGAGCCGTCCGGCAGCCGGAAGCGGCGGCCGACGGACAGCAGCTCGACGAGCCGGCGGTCGCGCAGCCCCTCGTGCTCCATCAGGTCGCGCAGCTTGCGCCCGAACGCCTCCTCCGTCAGCTTGCAGCCGCCCGCGGGCGACGGATAGTCCGTGATGCCGAACTCGGCGGCGAGCGCGATCTGTCGGTCGCGCGCCCGCCCGGAGATGTCGAGAAGCCGCTCGCGGTCGAGCTTGCCCTCCAGCTCCGGGATCGTCGGCTCCAGAAGCCTTGCCGAGAGCGGACGCACCAGGCGGCCTTTCAGACCGGAGGCCTTCTCGACCGTCAATAGCGACTGGGCGTTCTGGCTCATGGGGCGCTGTCCGCGCACCTCGCCGGTGGCGACGAAGTCGAAGCCGAGCCGTTCCATCATCTCGCCGGCGCGGCGGATCATCAGCGCGTGGCAGTCGATGCACGGGTTCATCGCCCCGCCGAAGCCGTGCGGAGGGTTCTCCAGGAGCGATATCTCGTCGTCGAGGAAGTCTACGACGTGTATCTTCACGCCGAGGGCCTTCGCCGCCGCGACGGCGCGCTCGGCGGAGAAGAACGGCGTCTCGAATGCGACCGCCTCGACCTCCGCGCCAGCGCGCTCCAGGACGCGCACCGCGAGCTGGCTGTCCAGCCCGCCGCTCAGCAGGGACAGCCCCCTGCACCTCTTGGAATCGTCCATTCCCCCTTCTGCCTCCTTTTCGGCGGATTATACCAAAACCGCCCCCGCGCCACACTCCGTCCGCGAACCTCACCCGTAATGGGCTAGGAGTCACTTGCGAATCTCCCATTTGCCTCCCTTCGCGTCCGTCCTGTCGCTTGCCGACGTGCGGCGCGTTTCGG
>CAVCXQ010000250.1:0-2278 GCA_963606275.1 uncultured Muribaculaceae bacterium
GGGAGGCGTCCGTTGAGCGCGAACAGTCCCTTCGTCGCCGGCATCGCCTCGAGGTAGCGGAAGAGGAACTTCTCCGCCGCGCTGCGTCCGCCGGCCTCCGGGGCCTGTCCCCGCTGCGCGAGCGCGGCCGCGACGAAGAGGTCGGCCGTCTCGCCGTCCGCGCCGTCCCGCGCGAGGCGCCGGATCGTCTCGGCATAGGTCTTGTCGTCGCGGAGCTCGACGGGCAGCGCGACGCCCGCCGGCCAGCCTTCCGCCGTGTCGTTCGCGAGCTCGATCTCGTAGCCCATCGCCCGGTAGCCGGCGCACCGGCGGTTGAACATCGTCGCGCACGTCGCCACGCGCATGTCCACGTAGTCGTAGACGCGCACCTCGCGCTTCCCGTCGCGGAGCCGGTGGAGGCGCCCGGCATACTGCGTGAGGCGTCCGCGCCACGAGATCGGCAGCGCGAGCATGAGCGTGTCGAGCCGCGCGTCGTCGAACCCCTCGCCGAGATACGAGCCCGTCGCCAGCAGGACGCGCGACTCGGACGCGGGGATCGCCTCGATCTCCGCGCGCGCGGCCTTCGCCGCCTTGCGCCCCATCCCGCCGGTCAGGAGCAGGAGATGGTCGACCTTCCCCTCCAGGGCGCGGCGGATCTCCACGAGGTGCGACTTGCGCTCGGAGATGACGACGGGCGAGCGTCCCTCCCGCACGTTCGCGAGGACGTCCCGCACGATCTGCGCGTTGCGCGCCTCGCAGGCGACGAGCTGCCCCATGAGCTCGGCGAACGCGGCCTTCCCCTCGTCCGCGACGGCGCCCGTCGGCGGCACGAACGGCGTCGGGCGCACCTGGACGACGTGGCGGAACGCGGCGTAGCCGCCCATGCGCGTCGCGTCGACCCGGTGCCGCACGGGCCCGCACTGCATCTCGACGATCGGGTGGTGGCCGTCCTTGCGCACGAGCGTCGCGGACAGTCCGAGGAAGTAGCGGGCGCTTGCGGCGCGCGCGACCTTCTCGAACGAGGGCGCGGAGATCGCGTGGCACTCGTCGACGACAACCTGCCCGTAGCCCTTGACCGCGTTCGCGAGAAACGCGCCGTCAAGACGCATGAGCGACTGGACGAGCGCGACGTCGAGGCGTCCGTTCGCCTTGTCCGCGCCGCCGCCGACGCGGCCGATCTCGCGCTTCGGAATGCCGAGGAACTGGGAGAGCCGCTCGACCCACTGGCGCTGGAGCTCGCGGCGGTTCACGAGGACGAGCGTGCTGACCTTCCGCTCGGCGATCAGCCAGGCGGCGAGCACCGTCTTGCCGAACGCCGTGCCGGCCGCGAGCACGCCCGTCTCGTGCGCCCGAAGGGCGTTCGCGGCGAGCCGCTGCTCCTCGCGGAGCTCCCCCGCGAACGACACGTCGAGGGACTGTCCGCCCTGCCGGCGGTCGACGACCTCGAACGGAGCCCCTTCCGCCTGGATCGTCGCGACGGCCTTCTCGAAGCAGCCTCGCGGCAGCACGAGATGGTCGTCGCCGTTCAGGCTGCAGTCGATGACGCGCGGCGTGGCGGACACGCTGAGGCGCAGGCGCTGCATCTCCGCGTATTTCGGGTTGACGAACGACGCGAGCCGGATGAGCCGTCCGCGCAGGGTCGGCGTCAGCTCGGTCTGCCGCAGGTAGACGGCGTTGCCGAGCGTGATCTGGATCTTGTCCGCGACGGCCTCGACCGGGAACTCGTAGGCGGCGGACGGCGCCGGCGCGGACTTGGGGGCGTCCGGCGGATTGAAGAGCGACCACGGCTCGTGGCGGAGGATCTCCTCCTCCGCCTGCGGCAGGACGCGGCGGCGTTCGGACGCGGCGCGGGCGCAGAGGGCGTCGACAAGGGCGCGCGTCACGAGCGGCAGCTCGGAGAGGAAGCGCCATTGGTCGGCGAAGGGGACGAGGCGGTCGTCGACGAAGCAGCTGTCGCCGCGCCGGCGCGGCTCGCCCTGGAGCGGCAGCGCGATGAGGTTTCCGAAACCGCCCTTCGGCAGGCGGTCCTGGTTCGGGAAGATGCGGTCGTAGGAGTCGAGTCCGACCTCCGGATTCGTCTCCATCGTCCGCGTCAGCGCATACGTCAGGGCCTCGCGGACGAACCGTGCGGGGATCGGCTCGTCGAAGAAGAACCAGAGATGGGCGCCGTTGCCGGAGCGCGAGCGCTCGCGGGCGACGGGCCAGCCGAGCGCGCGCAGCGTCGCGCAGACGGACGCCGAGTCCGACCGCCAGCTCGCCTTGTCGAAGTCGATCGCGGCGAAGCGCACGGAGTCGTCCG
>CAVCXQ010000251.1:0-2273 GCA_963606275.1 uncultured Muribaculaceae bacterium
GGCGGCTCGCTTCGCGCGCGTCATGCCGCGGCGAGAGGAAGGAGACGAAGCGCACGTGCCGGTCGAGGCGGTCGCCGATCATGCCCACGGCCTTCCCGGTCGTGAACGCCGCCAGGATCGTGCCGACTCCCAGTCCGTCGAGATGCCCCAGGAAGAGAGACGTCATCGCCGCCGTCAGCGCCAGGCTCGCCACGTCGAACGCGACCTTGACCTTGGGGTAGCCCACGCCCGCGATCTGCGAGAGCTCGCGCGGGAACAGGTCGGTCGGGATGATGGGCAGGCGGCAGCGGTTGGAGAGCGCGATGCCGAAGGCGATGAGCAGGTAGCTGACGGCGAAGTAGAGGACGCGCCACCACAGCCCGTTCGGCAGCGCGCCTATCCACAGCTCGTGGACGTCCAGCAACTCGCCGAACACGAACCCGACGACGAAGCTTCCGAGATACTCCGCCACGAAGCGGCGGCGCATGACCATCAGGCTCGCCACCAGCAGCCCCTGGAAGAGATACGTCCACGTCCCCAGCGACAGCGCGGGCAGCACCTCCGAGAAGGCGAACGGAACGCTGGATATGGCCGAGATCCCGGATCCGGAATACAGCATCAGCACGACGCCGAAGCTGTTGGTCGCGACGGCCAGGGCCAGGGCCGCCTCACCCCTGCAGGTCTTCATTCATCGCCTTCTTCCGCCGTCGGACGCGCCGCCTCCGTCCGTCCGTCAAGGACGCGCCTGGCGGCGGCGAGGGCGCGGCCGCGGTGCGAGATCGCGTTCTTCTCGTCCGGCGAGAGCTCGGCGAACGACCTGTCGTGTCCGTCCGGCACGAAGAGCGGGTCGTATCCGAAGCCGTCCGCGCCCGCCGGCCTTTCGGAGATCCTGCCGGGGCACCGTCCCTCGACGACTCGCTCGACGCCGTCCGGCGCGACGAGCGCGATCGCGCAGACGAAGCGCGCGCGGCGGTCCGCGACGCCGGCGAGGTTCGCCAGCAGCAGGGCGTTGTTCGCCGGTGTGCTCGCCGGCTCGCCGGCGTAGCGGGCGCTGCGGACGCCAGGGGCGCCGCCGAGCGCGGCGACCTCGAGCCCGGAGTCGTCCGCGAGGCACCATTCGCCGCGATGGCGGGAGGCAATCGCCCTCACCTTGACCAGCGCGTTGCCGGCGAAGTCCGGCGCGTCCTCGACGACGCCGGCGGGGTCGTCGGGGACGACCTCCCAGTCGGGCATGATCGCCGCGATCTCGCCGACCTTGTGCGCGTTGTGCGTCGCGACGAACAGCCGCCGACCACCCTTCTCCGTGTATTCCATCTCAATCCTCTCCATCGCTTCGAACCACGGATTATAGCAAATCCGCCGCCCAGGCGTCCCGCCGCGTCTGCCGCGACGCCGGCAGTTTGGTATAATGCGCGGCGAAACCAACGAAAGGAGATCGGCAATGAAGGCACTTGAAGGAAAGGTCGCGATCGTGACCGGGGCGTCGCGCGGCATCGGCGCGGCCGTCGTGAAGAGGCTCGCGGCGGACGGGGCGACGGTGGTCGCCGTCGCGCGCTCGATCGAATCGTGCGAGGGCGCGGCGCTATGCCGCAAGGTCGACGTCTCGAGCTCGGCGGACGTCGACGCCTGCGTCAAGGAGACGCTGGAGAGGTTCGGGCGCATCGACGTCCTCGTCAACAACGCCGGCGTCACCAAGGACGGTCTCCTCATGCGCATGAGCGACGCGGACTGGGACCAGGTGCTCGACATCAACCTGAAGGGCACGTTCCTCTTCATCCGCGCCGTGGCGCGTCCGATGATGAAGAACAAGGGCGCGGACGGCTCCCCCTGCGGCGGCTCGATCGTCAACGTCGCGTCCGTCGTCGGCATCACCGGCAACGCGGGGCAGGCGAACTACACGGCGTCGAAGGGCGGCGTGATCGCGCTCACCAAGACTGTCGCCAAGGAGCTCGGCAGCCGCCTCGTCCGCTGCAACGCGGTGGCCCCGGGCTTCGTGGTCTCGGCGATGACGGACAAGCTCCCCGAGGAGTTGAAGAAGCAATACGCCGACTCGATTCCGCTCAAGCGCTTCGGCACCGGCGAGGACATCGCCAACTGCGTCGCGTGGCTGGCTGGCGGCGAGTCGTCCTATGTCACCGGCCAGGTGATCTCCGTCAACGGCGGAATGGTCTGACCGCTGCGGTGCCCCTCCCCCTGTCGCTTGCCTACGTGCGGCGCGTTTCGGGGCAACGGTGCTCCCTCCTCCGGGCGGGCGACTTGGGCGTCCTGCGGCCGTGCGGATCTTTCGTCTCACA
>CAVCXQ010000252.1:0-2262 GCA_963606275.1 uncultured Muribaculaceae bacterium
TCGGCGACCTCGCCAAGCGCGCCGTCGAGACCGTCGGCTCCGGCGCCCGGATCGTGGTTCTCTCCGACCGCGACGAGGCGGCCGCGACGGGAGGGACGGCCTCCGTGCCGTCCGCCGCGGACGCGACAGAGCGCGTCCCTCCCCGTAGGGCCGCGGCAAAACCTCACATTCCGATCCTGCTCGCGCTCGCGGCGGTGAACCGCGCGCTCGTGGACGCGGGGCTCCGCACCTCGACGGGGCTGATCGTGCAGTCGGGCGAGGTGCGCGAAGTGCACCACTTCGCCGTGCTGCTCGGCTACGGCGCGACGGCGATCAACCCCTACCTCGCGCTCGAGACCGTCTCCGCCCTCTTCCCGCAGGACCCGGTCAAGGCGGCGTCCAACTACGTCAACGCCGTGGACAAGGGGCTCCTGAAGATCATGTCGAAGATGGGCATCTCGACGCTGCGCAGCTACCGCTCCGCGCAGATCTTCGAGGCCGTCGGCCTCGCCCCGGAGGTCATCGACCGCTGCTTCCCCGGCACCCCCTCCCGCGTCGGCGGCAAGGGCTTCGCCGAGATCGAGCAGTCTCTCCACGATCTCCCGATCTCCACGGCTAATCATCCTTCTCTCCACGATCTCCCGATCTCCACGGCTAATCAACCCCCTCTCCTCCCCCCCGGCGGCCTCTACCGCTACCGCAAGGGCGCCGAAGACCACACCTGGACGCCGCAGACGGTCGCCGCGTTCCGCCAGGCCGTGCGCGACGGCGACTACGCGAAGTTCAAGGAATACTCCGCCGCGATCGACGCCGCCGAGAGGCGCGACTGCACCCTCCGCGGGCTCTTCCGGCTCGCGTCGGAGGTGAGGGCGGAGGGTCTTGCCGCGGCCGCGCCGTCGGCCGCCGCGAAGGAGGACAAAGGACAACCGACAAACGACAAAGGCCATAAAGACGCCTCAGCTACCGCTCATTCGATTATTCGACCATTCGATTATTCGATTATTTCTCCCCTCCCTCTCTCCGAGGTCGAGCCGGTCGAATCCATCATGCGCCACTTCGTCGGCGGCGCGATGTCGCTCGGCTCGCTCTCGCCCGAGGCCCACGAGGCCATCGCCCGCGCCTTCAACTCGATCGGCTCCATGTCCAACTCCGGCGAGGGCGGACTCAACGCCGAGCGCTTCGGCACCGACGCCGACTGCGGCATCAAGCAGGTCGCGTCCGGACGCTTCGGCGTCACCCTCGACTACCTGCGCCACGCGAAGGACCTGCAGATCAAGCTCGCCCAGGGCGCGAAGCCCGGCGAGGGCGGACAGCTCCCCGCGCACAAGGTGAACGCCTTCGTCGCGAAGCTCCGCCACGCCCAGCCCGGCACGACCCTCATCTCGCCGCCGCCGCACCACGACATCTACTCGATCGAAGACCTCGCCCAGCTCATCTACGACCTGCGCTGCGCGAACCCGAAGGCCCGCATCTCCGTGAAGCTCGTCTCCGAGGCCGGCGTCGGCA
The DNA here is from genome assembly GCA_963606275.1 of uncultured Muribaculaceae bacterium. Classification (GTDB taxonomy): domain Bacteria; phylum Verrucomicrobiota; class Kiritimatiellia; order RFP12; family UBA1067; genus UBA1067. The sequence goes on from CAVCXQ010000252.1 coordinate 1,486, forward strand.
CCATCGCCGCCGGCGTCGCCAAGGCCCACGCGGACGTCGTCCTCGTCTCCGGCTTCGACGGCGGCACCGGCGCCGCGCCGCTCACCTCGATGAAGCACGCCGGCCTCCCCTGGGAGCTCGGCCTCGCCGAGACCCAGCAGACGCTCGTCAAGAACGGACTGCGCGGACGCGTCAAGGTGCAGGTCGACGGACAGATCAAGACCGGCCGCGACGTGGTGATCGGCGCGCTGCTCGGCGCGGAGGAGTTCGGCTTCGGCACGACGCTCCTCGTCGCGCTCGGCTGCGTCCAGGACCGCCGCTGCCACTGCGACACCTGCCCCGTGGGCATCGCGACGCAGTGCGCCGAGAAGCGCGCGCTCTTCGCCGGCGGGCCCGCCCACGTCGTCAACTTCCTGCGCTTCCTCGCCGAGGAGACCCGCGAGCACCTCGCCGCGCTCGGCCTCCGTTCGCTCGACGAGGCCGTCGGCCGCACCGACCTGCTCGCGCAGGTCCCCGGCGGCTTCGACTTCTCGCGGCTCTTCCACCGCGAGGAGGGCGACGCGCCGCGCTTCACCCCCGGCTCCAACCCCTACGTCTTCGACTCCTACGACCGGCATCAGCTCATCCCGGAGATCATGGCTGAGATTGAGAAGGGAAACGGGGAACGGGGAACGGGGAATGGGGAACGGGGTTCTGCCGGGCGCGCGCCGTCGCGCCCGCTCTCCCTCTCGCGCGCGATACGAAACGTGGACCGCACGGTCGGGACCGAGCTTTCCGGCGCGCTCCTGGAGAAGGTCG
>CAVCXQ010000253.1:0-2252 GCA_963606275.1 uncultured Muribaculaceae bacterium
ATTCGATTATTCGATTATTCAATTATTCGATTATTCGATTATTTCTCTCAGCTCTCCGCGCCTTCGACGATCTTGGGGAGGAGGAACTCGTCGCCGACGCGCGCGGGCGCGTTGGCGAGCGCGGTCTCGGACGCGAGCGACGGGCGCACGGCGTCCTCGCGGAACGCGTTGACGAGCTCGCGTCCGTGCATCATCGGCTCGACGCCGTCGACGCCGACTTCGGAGATCTTCTCCACGTAGCCGACGATGCTCTCTAGCTGGGGCTGGAAGACTGCCTTTTCCTCGTCGGAGAGCTCCAGCCTCGCCAGCTCCGCGACGTATGCGACGTCGATCTTCATGTTCGTTCGTTGTCCTCGTTCAAGCGGCTGATAGTATACCAAACTTTCCGTCCGGCGACCTGCCTCCGCGAGAGCCGCGAGACTTCACGCCGTCTCGGGAAGGAGGAGCAGCAGGACGAGGTTCGTCATGTTGAAGAGCGCGTGGTTCAGCATCGCGCACCAGAGACGTCCGGTCCTGCGATAGAGCCAGCACTGCGCCGCGCCGAAGAAGAAGAGCGCCAGGAACGCCGCGTCCGGCCATGGCTGCTGGACGTAGTGCGCGGAGGCGAAAAGAACGGAGGAGAAGAGAATAATCGAATAATCGAATAATCGAATAGTCGAATAGTCGAATTGCCGAATAGCCGAATTGGGTGCTCCCGCCTCTCCCGTCCCTCCCGTCTCCTGTCTCGCGTCTCGCGCCTTGACTCGCCTTGCCATCAGCCATGTCGGCAACCGAAAGAGCAGCCAGCGAAAGACGATTTCCTCGACGACCGGCATCAGGACGACGACCTGGGCGACGAGGAGCGCGGCGGTCAGGAACAACTCAGGAGAGTCGAAGGCGTGGATCATGTAGGCGCGCAGCAGCTCGACGCTCTGCTGGTCGGGGAGGTCGAAGCCGAGCCATCCGGCGACCGTCTTCGTCAGGTAGCACAGTCCGATGGTGGCGGCCGTCACGGCCGGCCACGCCTTGAGGGTGAAGGTGATTCTCTCCCTGAACGTCATTCTTCGTCTCCTTGCCTTGCGCCTCAGGTGTGGAGCGAGCGGACGGCCGACGCGCACCAGACGCGGGCTGCCCCGGCGCGCTTGAGCTCCGCCGCGCACTCCGAGAGCGTCGACCCGGTCGTCATCACGTCGTCCACGACCAGCACAGTCCTGCCGGCGACGGCCTTCGGACGCGTCACCGCGAAAGTGCCGACGGCATTGGCGCGCCTTTCCTCCTCGCGCAGCCCGGCCTGGCGTCGCGGCGAGCCGGCGCGGCGGACGACGAACGCCGGGGCGGGGCGCCCGAGGCGACGGGCGAGTGGCTTCGCCAGCTCGCGAGCGGGGTTGTATCCGCGAAGCCAGAGATGCCGCGCCGTCGACGGCATGGAGACCACGAGGTCGATCTCCCCGACCGGGAGGCGGGCGCGAACGGACGCCTCCATGAGGTCGACGAGGTCGTCGCGCAGCCAGAAGTGCGCGTGGTACTTGAAGGCGTTCACCATGCGGCGCGCCTCGCCGTCCATGCGCATCGCGCTCGCCGCGCGGTCGAACGCCGGGCGGAACGTGCGGCAGTCCTCGCAGAGGAAGTCGGAGTCCAGCCCGCACGCGTCGCGTCCGCACCGCCGGCAGCACCCGGTCGTCGGCACGAGCGGAAGCCGGTTGAGGCAGTCGGCGCAGACGTGCCGGCGCGGACGGTCGCAGGGGCGTCCGCAGACCTCGCACGAGCGCGGCCAGACGAGGTCGAGGACGCTAGCGAGCAAGCAGGCTGGCGGGATACTCTCCCGCGTCGACGAGGCCGCGGATCGCCGCGACGACGGAAGGTCTGTCGTCGCGGTAGGTGACGCCGAACCAGGCGGAGTCCGTCGGCAGGACGCGGCAGTCGGCCCTGCCCTCCCGGATCAGCTCGTCGACGACGAACGGGATGTACCACTCGCTCTTCATCTCCGTGCCGCGCTCTGAGAGGAACTTCGCGAAGCGAGCCTCGAGCTCGTCGAAGATGCGCGGAGTGAAGCCCCAGCAGTTCATGGAGACGCGCGCGTCGAGAGGGACCTTGACCGGGTTCGCCTCGTCCTCCAGGTTCTCGGCGACGTCGCCGGCCTTGACGAGCTTGGTCATCTCCTTCACCCCGCGGAGGAGTCCGTCGGGGGAGACGTCGCAGATGCCGCGGGCGACGGAGCCGTTGGCGGAGAGGGTCAGGTCGAGGCGGTAGCCGACCATGCAGAAGTGCAGCTT
>CAVCXQ010000254.1:0-2252 GCA_963606275.1 uncultured Muribaculaceae bacterium
CATTGCGAGGGCGAGGGCGGAGAGGAGGGTGTCGCCGGTCGGCGCGGCGGCGCGGAGACGCTCCGCCGAGTGCCCGCCCTGGGCGCAGAGGACGCACCGCACGCCAATCGCGTCCGCCACCTCCTTGTCGTGCAGCGCGTCGCCGACCATCACCACCGACTCGCGGCGCACCCCGCGCTCCCCGAGCCGCGCCATCAGCGCGCGCGCCCACTTCACCTTCGATCCTCCGTCCAGGTTGTCCGCCCCGCAGACGAAGTCGAAGTATCCGCGCACCCCGCAGGCGGCGACATCGGCGTCCAGCAGCCCCTGCTCGTGGGCGGAGAGCAGGGACTGCCCGCAGCCGAGCGCCTTCGCGCGCTCGAGCGCGGCGACGGCCTCGGCGTTGAGCCGCTTCTCGCCGCGTCCGTAGGCGTCGTGGTATTCGCGGGCGAGCGCGTCCCAGTCCTCGCGCTCCAGGTCGATCCCGCATTTGGCGTAGAACGGACGCACCGGGAAGGCGAAGTTCTCGCGGTACCACTCGCGCGTGACCGGCGGCAGCGACCGCCGGCGGAGTGCGGCGTTCAGCGCGGCGATCGAGCAGTCGGTGTCGTCCAGCAGCGTGCCGTTCCAGTCCCAGATCACGTATGGCATGGGACGTCCAGAAGGTCGGCGAAGCTCTCCACGCGAAGGTCGTAGCGGCTGTCGCGGAGCTGCCCGAAGCCATAGGCGCAGAACGCGCCCTTCACGCCGGCGTTCGCCGCGCAGTCGAGGTCGGTCCAGCTGTCGCCGACCATCCAGTCGTGCGGAGAGAGGACGCGCCCCATCCGCTCCGCGCACTGGGCAAGCGGACGCGCGCTCGGCTTCATCTCCGCGCAGTCTCCGCCGGCGACGATCGCGTCGCCGAAGAGCCCCGCGATGCCGAACTTGGCGAGTATCATCTTCGTCGCGAAGTTGGGCTTGTTGGTGTTTATCCCGAGGGCCCATCCGCGACGCGCGAGCTCCTCCAGGGTCTCGCGGACGCCGGGATAGAGCGTGACGGACTCGCAGCAGTGCTCGGCGTAGTGGCTGCGGAAGATCTCCGCGACCTCGTCGCCGGTCCGTTCCGGGATGGTGTGCGCGAGCAGGTGGCGCGCGCCCTGTCCGACGAAGCCGACGACGGTCTCCAGCGGGAGCGCGGCGAGGCCGAGGTCGCGCCGCGTGTGGTTGACGGTCGCCGCGAGGTCGGCCTTGGAGTCGATCAGCGTCCCGTCCATGTCGAAGAACATCGCGTTCATGTCCGCGTCTCCTTTCGCCGCGAGAACTCGCAGCCGCAATACGTCTGGCGGTAGAGGCCGAGCTCGTCCGTCCGGCGGACGGACAGCAGAAACCCGTCGCGCTTCTTGAAGTCGTCGTGCAAAAATCGCGGGACGCCTGGCACGTCTTCGGCGCGCCGGGGACGTCGCGCCCTACCGTCTTCGCAAACGCCGTCTTCGGCGCGCCGGGGACGTCGCGCCCTACCGTCTTCGCAGACCTCGTCGCCGGCGGCGAAGACGAGGGCGGAGGGCTTGTGCGGCGAGACGGTGAGCGAGGTGGTGAATGCGTCGAGGCCGTTCTCGGCGGCGAACGCGGCGGCCTGCGCGAGGCTGAAGCGGAAGCACCGCTCGCAGCGGCGTCCGCGCTCCGGCTCGTCCTCAAGTCCGTCGGCGACCTCGCGCAGCCAGCTCTCGTGGTCGTAGGGAAGCACGGCGAAGGGGACGCCGTCGGCGCGGGCGAGGGTCTCTGCTGCGGCGCGGCGGCGCTCGAACTCCTCGGCGGTGTCGATGTTGGAGTTGGCGAAGAGGAGCGTGACCTCGTGTCCGTCCGCCTTCAGGCGCGGCACGCAGGCGGACGCGCAAGGTCCGCAGCACGCATGGAGCGCGACCTTCACCGCGCCGCCTCCGTCAGCCCAGCTGCTCCAGGAAGCGGACGTCGTTCTCGTAGAGCCAGCGGATGTCGGGGATGCCGTATTTGATCATCGCGAGGCGCTCGACGCCGAAGCCGAAGGCGTAGCCGGAGACCTTCTCCGGGTCCCAGCCGACGTGCTTGAAGACGCGCGGGTCGACCATGCCGGCGCCGGCGACCTCGATCCAGCCGGACTGCTTGCAGACATTGCAGCCCTTGCCCTTGCAGACGTGGCAGGAGAAGTCGACCTCGACGGACGGCTCGGTGAACGGGAAGAAGTGGGGGCGGAACCGGACGGTCACGCTGTCGCCCATCATCTCCTTGGCGAAGTAGGCGAGGACGCTCTTGAGGTC
>CAVCXQ010000255.1:0-2244 GCA_963606275.1 uncultured Muribaculaceae bacterium
CGACGAGCCGCCCCCTCCCGAAGAACCCATGTGCCGCCTCCTGTTCCTGTTGCGCGCGGACACCTCGCCCACGCGGGCGTATTTTACCACACGTTTTTTTCGGGTCAAAAAACGTCAGTCTCCATGTCGGAAATGGCGTCTTGCGATACGCCATTGACGGCATTTTTACCGATTTTTTCGCTTGACAAGGTTTTCGCTAACGCGCGAAGAGGCGGTCTTGCCGCGCCCTGGAGCGTCCGAGGAGCGCGTCCTCGACGGCGGACGTCTCGCGCTTCGGCGGACGCACGGCGGGGAAGCGGAGGTAGGGCTTCACGCCGTCGTTGCCCGCGCTGATCGCGGAGAGCGCGTCCATCATGTCGTCGTGGACGACCTGCGGGTAGGCGAGGAACTCGTCGCGGAGGAAGTCGGCGACGAGGTCGCGCCACGTCCCGTCGGCGAGACGCCGCCTCATCGTCTGCGGAAGCCACACCAGCCCCTCGCGGAAAAGCGGCTCGAGCGTCTCGATGCGGGTGCGCTTCGATCCGTCCGAGGGCTTCTGCCGGAACGCGCGGAGGTCGAAGTTGCCCCTGCGCCTCATCTGCTCGCGGATGTAGGCGGGGTCGTCGGGCGCGGCGTTCTCCTCGTAGAACACGCAGAGCGGACGCCACCTCTCCACGAGCTCGAAGAGCGCGTCGCACCTCTGGCTCTGCACGAGTTTGTCGCGCACGAGGTCGAGCGCGTAGTAGCGTCCGTCCTTCCCGAAGCCGACGACCCACATGACGGTGTAGTCGCTCGTCTTGGTCTGCTTCTGCGCGGTGTCCACGAAGACGTAGACGTTCATCGGTATCTGCGGCGGCTCGTCGTACTGCCGGACCCACTCTTCCTTCATGAGCAGCTCTCCGTCCCCGACGGGGGTCTGCATCATCTGCGAGGCCCAGTCCTTCGAGGTCATCTCCGCCCTCTTCTTGTCGAACTCGGCGCGGGGGAGGAGGACGGGGTTCCCCTCCGCGTCGATGCAGACGTGCCGCCGCTCCTTGATCGTGCCGGTCTTGAGCATCTCGTAGTAGGTGTCGAACATCGCGTAGCGCGTCCCGATGTACCAGTGGCGCGTGTGGCCGAGCGTCCCGAGGTTGAGGCTCATCGACCACGCGTCGGTGGTCTTGCGGATCATGTCGGGGGTGGTGACGCTCTCCGGGGTCACGGTGTCGTCGTAGACGAGGAGGTCGTAGTGTCCGCCAGTCCTCATGCCGCTGACGAGGCCGGAGGTGGAGACGCTCGCCTCCTTGCGGTTGGTCTTGCGGCGCACCGTGAAGTCGCTCGTCGTCCACTGGTCGCCCCTGTGGTCGGGCCTGTCCGCCCACAGGACGTCGGGGAAGCAGTCGAGGAGGACGTCGTTGCGCTCGAACGCGCCCTTGATCTGCGAGGCGAACGCCTCCGCCGCGCCCGCCTTGTAGGACATGATGCAGACGGACTGCTCCGGGTGGGCGAGGACGAACTGCGCCACGCCGGCGTAGGTGATGATGGTGGACTTGAAGTGTCCGCGGCTCCAGAGGTCGAGTCGCTCGTCGGGGTCGCGCTCGACCTCCCTGCACCTCTCCAGCACCCACGGATGCCATGCGACGTCCACGCCCAGCACCTGGGTGAGGAGGAAGAAGCGGTCGTTGAGGGCGAAGTCGCGTATGACGTCGCGGTCGTTCGCGCGCCACACGGCGGCGTAGGCCTTGGCGAGGTCGGGAAGCCCCATCCCCCACACGCGCTCCCTCTGCGCATCGGTCAAGGCACGACCTCCCTCACGCACCTCGCGAAGTCCTCCGGCGTCCGGCAGGGGAAGTTAGAGACGACGCGGTCGCCGTGCAGCCCCCACGCCTCGCACTCGTAGAGCCTCCCCCTCGGGACCCACCGCGCCCAGGCGAACACGACGCCCGGCCCCGCGAACCTCTCGGCGGCGACCTCCCACGCGAGGCGGGCGCGGTCTTCGCTGTGGAGGCGGTAGCCGCCCTTGACCTCGGCGTAGACCGTCGCCGAGCCGCCGCCCGGCAGGGCGACCCTCGCCTCGAAGTCGGGGGTGTAGACGCGGCGGTTCACGCTCGTGACCTCGATCCGGCACGGCTCGTAGACGCCGCGGCCGCCGAGGATCATGCGGTCGAACCGCGCCTCGTTCTCGTTGCGCCCGTCGGGGCGGAGCGGCTTCGACCGCCTCCGCGCCGCCTTGGCGGCCGCCTTTCGGGCGAGCCGCACGACGCTCCTCGGCCACCGGCTCATTCC
>CAVCXQ010000256.1:0-2243 GCA_963606275.1 uncultured Muribaculaceae bacterium
CGCCGCACCGGCGCGAAGGCGCTCGTCGAGGCGCTGGAGCGCGTCGGCGTCGAGGTGGTGTTCGGCTATCCCGGCGGGAACGTCATCGACGTGTTCGACGAGGTCCGCGCCGCGAAGTTCCGCTTCGTGCTCGGACGCCACGAGCAGGGCTGCACCCACATGGCCGACGGCTACGCGCGGGCGAGCGGACGCCCCGGCGTCGTCCTCGTCACCAGCGGGCCAGGGCTCACCAACACCATCACCGGGCTTGGCTGCGCGAACATGGACGGCGTCCCGCTCGTCCTCGTCTGCGGACAGGTCCCGCTCCCGCAGATCGGCACCGACGCATTCCAGGAGGCGGACACCACCGGGCTGACCCGCGCCGTCTCCAAGCACAACTTCCTGGTGAAGTCGGCGGACGAGATCCCGGAGACCGTCGCGCAGGCGTTCTACATCGCGACGCACGGCAAGCCGGGCGTCGTCGTCATCGACGTGCCGCGCGACTGCCAGCGCGCCATGACTTCCGCGCCCTTCCCGGAGCGCGTCTCGCTGCGGGCGTATCATCCGGAGGTATACGCGACGCCGCGCGAGGTGAGCCGCCTGGCGAAGATGCTCAACGAGGCGCGGCGTCCGCTGATCCTCGCCGGCGGCGGGGTCGTCGCGGCGGGCGCGGCGGACGACGTCGCGGCGCTGGCGCACAAGGCGAAGGCCCCGGTGGCGACGACCATGATGGGCGTCGGCGCAGTCGACGGACGCGACCCGCTCGCGCTGGGGATGTGCGGGATGTTCGGGACGGAGGCGGCGAACCGGGCGGTCGGGGAGGCGGACGTCATCCTCGCCCTTGGAGTGCGATTCAACGACCGCACCACCGGCGACCCGGCGAAGTTCGCCCGCCAGGCGAAGATCGTCCAGGTGGACTGCGACCCGAGCGCGATCGACAAGAACGTGCGCGTCTCGCTGGGAATCGTCGCCGACGTCAAGGACTTGCTGACGACAGTCGACTCGCGCATCCGCCCCGTCTCGCGCGCAGCGTGGCTCTCTGTCCCCCCCGCCCCCAGGCGAAGCCATGCGTCGCACGGAGCGGTCGACCCGGAGGCGGCGGTGGCGGCGTTTGCGGACGCCGCTCGCGGCGAGGCGATCGTGGTCACGGACGTCGGCCAGCACCAGATCTGGGCGGTGCGCGGCATCCCGCAGGCGCGTCCGCGCCGTCTCCTGACATCCGGAGGCATGGGCGCGATGGGCTTCGGGATCCCCGCCGCCATCGGCGCGGCAATCGCCTGCCCGGAGCGCCGCGTAATCGCCTTCGTCGGCGACGGCGGCGCCCAGATGACCTTCGAGGAGCTCGTCGTCGCCGCCGAGCTCGGCCTCCGCGCGACCTTCGTCGTCTTCGTCAACAAGACCCTCGGGCTTGTCCGCCAGATGCAGGACGACGCATACGGAGCGCGGCACTTCGCGACCGACATGCGCGTCCCGGACTTCGTGAAGATGGCGCAGGCGTGCGGCGTGAGGGGCGTCCGCGTGTCGGACGTCGCGGCGCTCGGCGCGGCGGCGCGGCGGGCCCTGCGGACGAAGGGACCGTGCCTGGTCGAGGTCGCGACGCCAAAGGAGGCCCGCGCATGACGAAGAGGGAATCGATCTACCGGCTGAACTGCTTCGTCGAGAACAAGCCCGGCGTCCTCGCGCGCATCGTCGGCCTCATCTCCGGACGCGGCTACAACATCCACACCCTGAACGTCGGGCCGACGGAGGACGGCACGGTCTCCCGGATGCGCATCGACGTCGTCGGCTCGGCGCGCGTCGTCGACCAGATCATCCTCCAGCTGCGCAACTGCGTGAACGTGATCGAGGTCACGTCGCGCCGCCGATAGGGAGGACGGCGTGGAGCGTCTCGACAAGGTCGTCCTGGCGCGGCATCCCGACTTCTCGCGCTCCCGCGTCGAGGGGCTGGTCAAGGCCGGCTTCGTGTCCGTCAACGGCGTCGTCGCCGAGAAGGCCGGACAGAAGGTCTCCGAGGAAGACGAGATCGTCGTCACCGTCCCGCCGCCCGTCCCCGCCGTGCCGGAGCCGGAGGACATTCCGCTCTCCATCGTCTTCGAGGACGACGACATGGTCGTGGTCGACAAGCCGGCGGGGATGGTGGTGCACCCTGCGCCGGGGCATTTCTCCGGCACGCTGGTGAACGCGCTCCTGCACCACTGCCCGGGGCTGGCCGGCATCGGCGGCGTCGCGCGCCCGGGCATCGTCCACCGCCTCGACCAGGACAC
>CAVCXQ010000257.1:0-2230 GCA_963606275.1 uncultured Muribaculaceae bacterium
CCTGTGGAAACCAGGCACTGTCGCGCAGCCGTCAAAGCCGGAATGCGGCCCGCCCCCATAACCGCCAAGTACCCTCGCATGAGGGGGAAAGAGGAAACATGAACACGCTGATGCTGGCGGCCGCCGCGGTCGCCGCCAACGCCGCCGGCGGCGCCTCCGCGCCCGCCGCGGACACACCCACCAACGACCTCGGCCGCGTCGTCGTCGAGGCATCCCGCCTCGGGAAGACCGAAATGGAGATGCCGATGCCCGTGCAGGTCATCACGGCGGACGAAATCTCGCAGAGCGGCGCCCGCGACGTCGTCGACCTGCTCGCGAAGAAGGCCCCGCAGCTCCACGTCCGGAGCATGGGCGGAGCGAACCCCGCGATGCGCGAAGTCGCGATGGGCGGCTACGGCGAGAACGGCTTCGGCCGCGTCAAGGTCGTCGTGGACGGCGAGGCGCTGAACCGCCCGGACATGCTCGCCCCCGACCTCTCCCGCATCAGCCTCGGCAGCGTCCGCCGCGTCGAGATCCTCAAGGGCCCGCAGACCGTCCTCCACGGCGACTCCGCCTCCGCCGGCGTGGTCAACGTCGTCACCGAGCCGGAAGGCTACGAGACGCACGGACACGCCGAGGTGCGCGGCGGCAGCTGGGACACCTTCGGGGCCTCGTTCGGGCTCAGCGGAGGAATCGCCGACACCGGAACGCAATACTGGTTCAACGGCGGCTGGGACCGGAGCGACGGCTACCGCGCCAACTCCAGATACGAGATCTGGAACGCCAGCGGCGGCGTCAGGCAGAACTTCGACAACGGCTCCTACCTGCGCTTCTCCGCCTTCTACAGCCGCTCGGACTACGACCTGCCGCGCGCCCTCGGACGCGACGCGTGGAAGGACGCCCCCCGGCGCAGCGTCCAGCAGGACGCCGCCTACGACGACGAGGAGGTCGACTACTACAGGCGCCTCGCGTTCGGACTCAACGCGACGCTCTGCGGCGTCGTCGACGACGAGAACGAAGTCCGCCTCGCCTTCACCGCCTCGCGCCGCGACACCCGCAGCGGCACTTTCGGGAGCGGCAGCTACGCCGACTACGACTACTACACCTGGTCGTATCTCGGCGTCATGGACTACGTCTGGAGCAACCGCCTCCGCTACGACCTCTACGCCTACCGCCTCTCGCCGGAGTGGGTAAACACAACGGAGATCGCCGGCTTCGCGAACGAACTGGTCATCGGCGGCGAGGCGACCTACGAGACACTCGACGCCGCCGTCCGCAGCCCGACGTTCTACCATCCGCGCTACGCCGCGCCCGGCTACGTCACCCCGTTCGAGACGGACTACGAGGTCGACAGGACGACGATGAGCCTCTACGGACAGGACACCTTCCACCTCACCGACTGGCTCGCCGTCCAGGCCGGCGGACGCTACTCGCGGACGTGGAACCGCTACACGGCGGCGCTCGCGCCGAAGCGCGAGGACAACCTCCGGGCATACGAGGGAGCTTTGCTCTTCACGCCCGTCGAGGACTTCAAGTCATACGTCCGCTTCGCGCGCTTCTACCGCAGCCCGTTCCTCGACGAGAACCCCTACAACGGAGGGACGAAGGCTCTGCGCATCCTCGACCCGGAGAAGGGCTGGCACGTGAGCGGCGGCGGCGAGTGGCGGTTTCTGGAGGAGTTCGCCGTCTCCGCCGACGCCTTCCTCTCGCGCACCGAGAAGGAGATCTTCTACAACCCCTTCTACCGCTACGACGCGACGTGGGGATCGTGGACGAAGGACAACGTGAACTCCCCGTCGCCCGTCCGCCGCTACGGCGCGAGCGCGGCGCTCTCCTGGGAGCGCGACAAGGTCGCCGGGGCCGCGGTCGCCTACTCGTTCGTCCACGCCTCGTTCACCGACGGACAATACGAGAGCATGAAGGTCCCGCTCGCGCCGGAGTCCACCGTGTCCGCCACCGGGCGCGTCTGGCTCTGGGACGACTGCTTCGTTTTCGGCGGCTACCGCTTCCAGACGGAGATGCATTCGATCTCAGACTTCGAGAACGACGGCTGCGGACGCGGCACGGCCGGCATGGTCCCGTCGTTCGGGCTCTTCCACGTCGGCGTCAGCTATTCCCCGACGTTCTCCGCCTGGGCGAAGGGATGGACGTTCACGGCGGTCTGCGACAACCTCTTCGACAGGAACTACTGCGACTACGCGACCTACGGCGCCAACTTCTGGCCCGGCGCCGGCCGCAGCTTCATGTTCAC
>CAVCXQ010000258.1:0-2220 GCA_963606275.1 uncultured Muribaculaceae bacterium
CGCGAAACGGCGGCGGCGGGATTTTGCTATAATACCGCAAAATGACTATGCGGAAAGAGAAACAGCCGAACGAGAAGAAGATCGCCGCGCTTGTCCGGGAGCTCCTGGTCGAGCTGGGGGAGGACCCGTCGCGCGAGGGCCTCATGAAGACGCCGGTGCGCGTCGCGAAGTCGCTCGCGTTCCTGACCCGCGGCTACCGCCAGAGCGTCAAGGCCGTCGTCAACGGGGCGACCTTCGCCACCGGGACCAACCACATGGTCGTGCTCAGGGACATCGAGCTCTACTCGCTCTGCGAGCACCACCTGCTCCCGTTCTTCGGCAAGTGCACGATCGGCTACATCTCGCAGGGGCGCGTCCTCGGCGTCTCCAAGCTCGCGCGCATCGTGGACATGTTCGCGCGCCGCCTGCAGATCCAGGAGCGGCTCACCGAGGAGGTCGCCGACGCCGTGATGAGGGAGTCCGGCGCCGAGGGCGTCGGCGTGATCGTCAGGGCGAAGCATCTCTGCATGATGATGCGCGGCGTCGAGAAGCAGAACAGCGAGATGACGACGTCCGCCGTGCTGGGCTCGTTCAGGACGGACGAGAAGGTGCGCCAGGAGTTCCTCGCGCTGGCGGGGACGTGAAGGGCGGTCGGACGTGCTTGGCTGGCTGATCGTCGCGCTCTTCGCCGTCTCCTTCGCGGGGCTGGCCTGGCACGTCGCGTCCGGCGTCAAGGTCAAGGCCGGCTGGCAGAACGGCGACTCGCCGCTGGCGAGGTGGCTGGACGCGCGCCGCCGCGCCGCCTTCAACCTCCAGTTGCCCGAGGCCCTCGCGACGATGTCCAACGCGCTTCGCGCCGGTTTCTCGATCTCGCAGGCGTTCGACTCCGTGGTCGAGCAGGGCGAGGCCCCGATGAGCGAGGAGTTCGCGATCCTCCAGCGGCAGCTGCGCATCGGCATGAGCTTCGAGGACGCGCTGGAGTCGCTATCGCAGCGCGTGGGCTCCGACGACCTCACGCTGGTGACGACGGCGATCCTGGTGTCCCGCAAGACCGGCGGCAACGTGACCGAGATCTTCGACAAGATCGCCGAGACCATCCGCGGGCGGATGCGCATCGAGCGCAAGGTGAGGTCGCTGACGGCGCAGGGGCGGCTGCAGGGCATCGTGGTGTCGTCGATGCCGCTCTTCCTTGGCGTGGCGATGACGCTGATCAAGCCCGACCTGATGGTCCCGTTCCTCACCAGCCTCGCCGGCGTCGGGTCTGTCGCCGCGGTCGTCGTCCTCGTCGCCGCCGGCTGGCTCATGATCCGCCGCATCATCCGCATCGACGTATGAGCGCGGCATCCCTGCGACTGCGAAACCTACAAAAGCAAAAGAGAAAGACGAACAAGATGACGCTAGACCCGCTGCTGGCCATAAGCCCGATCGACGGACGCTACTCCGAGAAGTGCTCCGAGCTCCGCGACGTGTTCTCCGAGTTTGGGCTGATCAAGCGCCGCGTGCTCGTGGAGTGCACCTGGCTTGAGGCCCTCTGCGACGACCGCCGCATAAAGGAATGCAAGCCGCTCTCCGCGAAGGAGCGCGCCGCGCTGCGCCGCGTCGCGTCCGACTTCTCTCTCGACGACGCGCGCCGCGTCAAGGAGATCGAGCGCACCACCAACCACGACGTCAAGGCGGTGGAGTACTTCCTCAAGGAGAAGGTCGCCGGGACGTCGCTCGCCTCGCGCTCGGAGTTCATCCACTTCGGCTGCACCTCCGAGGACGTCAACAACGTCTCGCACGCGCTGATGCTGCGCGACGGGCAGCGCGCTCTCCGCGCCGCGCAGGACGAGCTGACCGCCGCGCTGGCGGCGATGGCGAAGGCATACGCGAAGGTCCCGATGCTCGCGCACACGCACGGCCAGCCGGCGTCGCCGACGACGGTCGGCAAGGAGCTGGCGGTGTTCGTCGCCCGGTTGCGCCGCCAGGCCGCCGAGATCGACCGCCTGGTCATGCCGGCGAAGATGAACGGCGCGGTCGGCAACTTCAACGCCCATCTCGCGGCCTACCCGGACGTCGACTGGGAGCGGCTCTCGAAGGGCGTGATCGAGTCGCTCGGACTCCGCCAGAACCGCCTCACCACCCAGATCGAGCCGCACGACGGCATCGCCGAGCTCTTCGACGCGCTCGCGCGCTGGAACTCCGTCCTGCTCGACTTCGACCGCGACGTCTGGCTCTACGTCTCGATGGGCTACTTCAAGC
>CAVCXQ010000259.1:0-2211 GCA_963606275.1 uncultured Muribaculaceae bacterium
GCCGCCGCCTTGACCGCCGCGACGATGCGCTTCGCGTCGTCGAGCGTCGCGGTGTAGCCCGTCGGGTTGTTGGGGAAGTTGAGGACGAGGATCTTCTTGTCGCCTGGCGCGAGCAGCGCGGACTTCATCGCCGCCGCGTCGAACGCGCCCTTCCTGAAGGTGTTGAAGTGGCGTACCCTGCAGCCGACCGCCTCTTGGAAGATGAGCTCGTAGTTGTCCCAGAAGAGGTCCGGCGTCACCAGCTCGTCCTTCGGGTCGGCGAAAAGCTCGGCTGCCAGCCGGAGCCCGTGGGTGAGCGCGTTGGTGACGACGGGGTCGGAGTAGACGACGCCCTTGAGGGACGGGTTCTTCTTCAGCTCCATCTCGCGCCACTTGGCGCGGAGCTCGGGGATGCCGAAGCTGCCGGCGTAGAGGAACGCCTTGCGACCGAGCGGGACGTTCCGGGCGAAGCAGTCCATGACCAGCGGCGAGCCGTCCTCCTCGAAGGCCATGCCGATGGTCGCGTTGATCTCGCATCCCTTGGCCTCGGCGCCCTGGCCGAGGATTCCGCCGTAGGGGAAATACATCCGCCGTCCGGCGGCGGACAGGAACACGGCCGCAGGGCCGAGGTCTTCGTTTAGCTTCTTCGCGAGTTTGTTCATTGCCGGTCTTGCCTTTCGTTGAGAGTCCTAGCGTCCTTCCTTGCCGTCCGGACCGAGCAGTTCCTTCCACTCGCGGTCCCTGTCCAGCCGGGAGCGCCGCTCCTGGAGGGCGCGGTAGCCGATTCGGTTGCGGAAGAGGTCTTCGCAGGCGGCGTCGTGGAGGTAGACGAGACCGGCCGCCCGCACGGCGTCCTTGAGGGCCTCCGCGCTCTCCGCGCGCTGCTGGAGCTCCGGGAGGACGGCCATCAGCCGCTCCGCCGACTTGCGGTCGCCGGTCAGCCTGGAGTATCCGTCGCCGAAGCAGATGAACCCGCCGTTGCGCAGGACGCGGTCGATCTCGGTGCGGGCGGCGTTGACACGCGCCAGCATGGCCTTCGCCGCGTCGTTCATGACGAACTCGCCGTCCAGCACTGGGACTGGCGGCGGCGGAGCTGGCGGCTTCGGCGGCGCCTTCTTCTTCGTGGCCGGGCGCTTGGCCTTTGTCTTGGCGGGCTTGTTCTGGCGCGACGCCGCGTCGTCGTCGAAGAGGGCGTCGAGCTCGCACGAGACTTCCTCGAACTCGACCGGTTCGGGAGCCGGCGTCGCGGCGGACGTGGCCGGGGAAGGCGACTGCGGCGGCGGCGCGGACGGCTTGAAGGTCACGCCGTCCTGCGTCCGAAGGAAGTCAGTCCAGTCGACGACCTGTCCCGTCACCTGGACTCCGTTGACGCGGATGCCGACGCCGCGTCGTTCGACGACGTATGGCGGGGGGATGAACCTGCCGTTGACGAATACGAGTCCGTCGTCGATGGGCTTGCGGCTCTTCGTCGCGCCCAGGGCCTTCGCGCTCTCGCGGGGGATCGGCGAAAAGGCGAGCGCGTCCACCAGGCAGAGCCAGGAGAGCAAGCCAGCCATCGCCACAAGCGCGTTTTTCATGTAGATCAGCCGAGACGTCGGTTCCGCCGGGCCGTGTCGGTCCGTCAGCGCGGAAACTGGCGTAGTATAGCAAACGGAGCGCTTTGCCGTCAACGAGGCGTCGGATTACCGGTTGCCTCGCGAGAGGTTCGAGGGGAATATGGTATAATGCTCGGCATGAACAGACCTATCGTCGCAGTCGCGGCCCTGCTGGCCGCATGGTGCGCCGCCTCGGCGGCCGAATTCGAGCGGATATTCCGCGCCCCCCGCTGCACGCGCGGCAGCACCGGCGTCCTGCCCGTCCAGCCGATCGACCAGGCGGCGTGGATAGCGCATCCCGACGACTCGGACATGTCGCGGCTCGCGCCGCAGCCGCGCGCGGTGCGCTACCGCTGCCGCTTCGAGTCCGACGGATCGCCGCTGACCGTCGACGTCACCGGCGACGAGCGCTTCCTGCTGCTGATGGACGGCGAGCAGGTCGCGCGCGGCCCGCACCGCGGCACGGTCGAGAACTGGATGTACCAGACGTATCGCATCTCGCCGTCCGCCGGCGAGCACGTGATGGAGGCGGTGGTGTGGAGCCTCGGCCCGGCCGCCCCGCTGGCGCAGTTCTCCTACCGCCCCGGCTTCTGCCTCAAGGCCGACGGCGCCTACGACGCCGCCCTCACCACCGGGC
>CAVCXQ010000260.1:0-2206 GCA_963606275.1 uncultured Muribaculaceae bacterium
TGTGCGGGTCGGTCGGATGCGCCTTGCCCGTCTCGACATGCCAGTCGTATTCGCGCCAGAGCGGCACATCGTCGTCGTCCTCGTTGAGGTCGCGATCCGACGCATTGAGCGGGTTGGAGCCGACATAGAGCTCCCACCCGTCGGGGATGCCGTCGAAGTCGTTGTCGATCAACGAGGGCTTCAGCGTGCACTTCTCGTAGAGATCCGCGTCGCCGCTTTCGTAAACGTAGTCCTCGAGCCAGACGTATCCCTTCTTCCTCGCGTCCTCGATCTTGTCCGCCGGAATCCAGCCCATCTTCTCAAGCCGGCCCGTCCGCTCAAGGTAGCGAAGGACGCGATATTTGTCCTGCGCCGTGAACGCCTTCGTGTTGACCGTCCCGCCTGGAACCGCCGTCTCGGGCGAGAATCCGAATTTATCGTAGACCTGATTATGGACGAGAACGACGTTCACCTCGACCGCCGCCGAGTAGATGTAGACTCCCCCTGTGAAATTTGTCTTTTGGCCGTAGCCGTAGAGCGTGTCAGAGTAGTCGTAGTAGGTCGCCAGCGGGAAGTTATTGGTGATTTCCGCACCGGGCGAGGGGATGCGCTTGCGATCTACGACGAGATCGTCAACGAGGTAGCTCTGGACGCTCTTCTTGTCGGACCCATCCCAGAGTTGGATCATGAACATCTTCGTCTCGTGCCAAGCCATGACGTCGTTCTCAAGCGCGTCGTCATCGGGGTCGGCAAGCGCCCAATCCCACCAGTCGATGTCCTCGTCGTCACTCGTGCTCGTGTCCGGGAAGAGAGACGGCTCGGAGCAATCGGGAATGCCGTTCTTGTTGAGGTCGCAGTCCTCCATGTAGATGGTCATCGACGGAGCCGAGTTGGTCATCCAGTGCTCGACGGACAATGTGATGTCGCGGTAGTCCGGGTTGTAGACGGCCTTCGCGTCCGTCCCCACCTGGTTGGCGTAGCCCCAGCTCTCCCAGTCGTCGCGCTTGCCGTTGTCGTTTTGGTCGATGAACGCGCGGAAGAAGAGGCGCGTCGGCTTGAGGCCGCGCAGGACGACGCTCGGCGTCGTCGCGTTGGTGACGGCACGCAACAGGTTGATGTCCTCCTCCGAGAGGCGGAGCTGGGCGACGGGCGTGCCCTTGAAGTCGGCGTTCTCGAACGCCTCGACGACGATGTTGCTGGCGGCCGGCGCGAACGGGCCATAGTAGCGCACCGCGACCTTCGCGACGCCGTAGCCGGTCGGGATGTCGGGGTTGGTGCGGTTGTTGCGGACATCGGTCACGAACGGCGTCCACGCCGACCACGCCGACGAAGTTTCATCCGCCGTGAACTTCGCGTTGTAGAGCGCGACGCGCCACACGTAGTTGGAGCCGTCCGCAAAGACAAGGCGGTTCGTCGCCACGCCGGCGTAGATCGGGGCGTCCACGTAGAGCTCAGGCGTCACCTCGTAGGCATAGACGCCAACCCCCACGCCCGTGCGGCCGGGCAGCACCTTGATCCCGGAGTCGTAGTGGAGCGTCCTGATTTCGGTCGAGTTCGTCACGGTCGTCACGGTCGAAGTCGTTTCGTCTGTCGAGTTCGTCACGGTCGAAACCGTTTCGGTCGAGTTCGTATGCCACACCTGCAGCCGGTAGGCGCTCACGCGGTCGTCGTCCGACGTGAACGCGAACGTCGGTGCGCTCGAATAGACTGCGGCCCCATTGATGGGCGCGACCGCGCTCGCCTTGGGGCGCGAGGTTGGGAACGTGCGGTTGAAGCTCGCCAAATGCGTCGTGTTCGTCTTCCCCAGCTCGTCGTATTCGTAAACCGCGTAGGACGCGCTCTCGACCGTCCGAATTCCGAGGTTCTGGGCGTCGTCCATGAGCGACGCCCAGTCGAAGTCGCACCGCTGGTTACGCCCGTCAAAAGCGTCCAGCTCGGTGAGGTAGGCCGCGTCGTCGAGGATCAGCGTCTTCTTGAAGAGCGGCCGTGGCTGCCGCAACTCAACCCCGTTGATCGACTCGCGCATCACGCGCACCGTCTTCGTCAGCCCGGCGGTCGCGGACGCGGAGGTGGTCCCCGACGTTCCGTCGTCCGAGTTGGAACCGGACGAGATCGTCATCGCCGGGAAGGAGAAGGAATCGTCCTTCAGTTCAATCGCGACCGTCGGGACGCGGTGCCAGCCGACCTGCACCGAACGCGCCACACCGAGCGGCTCGCCGTTGTCGAA
>CAVCXQ010000261.1:0-2204 GCA_963606275.1 uncultured Muribaculaceae bacterium
TGCGGGAGAAGTGCTTAGTGCCTGGTGCATAGTGCGGGGCGGGTAGGGCGCGATGTTCTCGACGCTCCGCCCTTGCGGACGCTTCTTTCGTCGCCAATTCCTTCCGTCCCTCAAGTCCCTCACCTCGCCCCCTTCTCACATCGTCCCAACGAAGCGACACATTCGTGTCAATTCGTGAAGATTCGTGGCTAAAACAAAAACATTCCGCTCTCTTTGGTATAATATGGGGCATGGGGAACAAGCGGAGGAAAGAATCTCGTGATGAAGAGACCTTTTGACAGGATCGTTGGGCCGGATGGTGTCCGAAAGGCCGACGATGCGAACAGGAATGCGACAGGCGAGGCGGTGGCTGGGCGCGGCGAACGGACGCTGCCCGACATGAACGTTCGCGAGGAGTTCGTCTTTCGCTGCCTCAACGCGGCGGCGAACCTCTACGGCGTCCTCACCCGCGAGGAGTTCGTCTCGCTCTACAACGGCTACGCGACAGGCCACGACGCGCCCATCTCCGACCCGCTGACGCTCAACGAGCTTGACCGCCTTCTCGACTTTTTCCTCGACGGCCCGGACGCGGAGCCGACGTCGATTCAGGATGTCGTCGACGAGCCGGACGCCTGGTTCGCGACGTTCTCGACGAAGAAGGGCGAGCCTCTCCGCATCGCCTACTATGACCTCGTGGAGCCGGACTTATCCGATCCGCCGACCTCGCCGATGGAGGTTGACAGGTTCGTCAGGGAGCGGAGGGAGGCCGCCGGGAAGAGGATGGACGACCTTGTCGCGTCGTTCCACAAGCTGCCGCTCCTCATCCTGCCGGAAGACGATTTCCTCGTCTACGAGGATCCTGACTGTGCCGAAGAGACGAAGGAGAGCCGTGCGTTTGAGAAGTTCGTCAAGAAGGAGTATGGGCTACGGAAGGTCGAGGCTGAGCTTGACGTGATGGGCATCCAGTCCCATCTGCGCGTCAACGGCGCGAAGATCGTCCATGCGCTCGAATGCGTCCGCGACACCTGCGGCTGGTTGCCGCCCGACCGCGACGCCTTCATGCGCCTTGTCAACGCCGTCAGTCCGCTCGTCGACGCGACCCGCACGTGGAAGGGGCGCGGGCGGACGCAGCAGGAGCTTTTCCGCATGGGCGTCTGTCCGCAGTTCGAGAAGGAGGTCATCTACGACGTCTTCGGCCTTGACGACGATTCTGGCCGAGGCGAAGGAGACAGGCACGACGAGGACGAGTGGGATTCGGACGAGAACGAGGGCGAGAGAATCTACCCGGAGGACATCCCGCTCTCGGTCTACAACGGCCCGATCGATTTCAAGTTCGTCAAGGACGCCGAACGGCGCGAGGCGAAGGTCAAGACCTACGAGGACGTTCGCCAAGTCACGAAAGACTTCGTCCGCGCGTTCGTCATGCGGGAGCTGACGCAGGACGAGCGGCGCAAGGCGGCGGTGCGGCTCGCCTTCATCGGGGAGAAGGACGGCCTCGGAAGCCTCGGTCCGACGCTCGACTGCGTCGTGGGCGACTTCGCGTCCATGATGGACGACCAGGACGGCGAGCCGGCCATCCGACGTGTGCTGGCGAATAACAAGGACTTCGACGAGATCGACAGGCGGGCGGCGAGCTATTACGCGAACTACCGCTACACGTGGCTGGAAGTTCTCGCCGCGAAGTCTGGCGTCGGCGTGAAGTGCCGCGACCTCCTAACGGGCGAGGGAATCTTCCTCATGGAGAAGAGCCTGAGCCAGGGCGAGGTGAAGGGGATGATGGTCTGCGCTGGCATCGCGCCGATGGAGGATGTTTACATATCCGTTGGTGCGATCTCGACGGCGTGGTTCGAGAACCCGGCGACGACCCTGAAGATCGTGCTGACGCATCTTGGTCTGCCGACGGAGACGCCCGTTCGGCTGAACGCCGCCGATCAGGCGCGGTTCGCCGCCGAGACAATCCGCCGCATCCACGCGAACGGGAACGACGGCTTCACGTTCTACGGATGAGAGGATTTCATCAACATTCACCGCTCGACACGAATCTTTTTCGACAGGATCGACAAGATTTCTCGCCACGGATCGCACGGATGAAGTCGTTGCGTCGGGCGATGGCGGAGGGGCAAGTTCAAGCATGTTGAGAGTGACGCTACGGAAGGTGAGAATAGATTGTGACGCTGGTCAGTCGTCGCTCTCACCAAGCGGCGAGATTCAAGAGTCGACGCGGT
>CAVCXQ010000262.1:0-2183 GCA_963606275.1 uncultured Muribaculaceae bacterium
CTCGAGGGCGGCCTTCTTCTCCTCGGCGGCGCGCGCGGCGCGCTCGGCCTCGAGCTTCTTGAGGCGGCGCTTGGCGGCCTCGGTCGCGACTGCGGCGAGCCCCTTGGTGAAGAGGAAGTTGCGGGCGTAGCCAGGGGCGACCTTGACGATCTGCCCGGCCTTGCCGAGCTTCTTCACGTCGTCCATGAGCATGACTTCGATGTGCTGTGCCATTGCCGTGCTCCTTCCGTGTCAGGCCATGAGGCCCATGTTGCGGGCGCGCTTGACGCCCTGGCGGATCTGCCGCTGCTGCTGCGCGGTGATCCCGGTGATGCGCGCCGGCAGGATCTTGCCGTAGTCGGTGATGTAGTGCTTGAGCGTCTCGATGTCGTTGACGTCGATCGCGTCGCCCTTGCGGAGCGGCGGACGCTTCCTCGCGGCGAACTCCTCGCCGGCCGAGCTGTTGGATTTCTTGAACGCCATTTTAGGTTTCCTGTTTTTGAATTGGTGACTTTTGCCTGTCTTGCTAGAACGGGAGGGGGTCCGCGTCGCCCTCGGACGCCTCCGGCGCGGGCGCGGGCGCGTCGCCGGCCTGCGGCCGGGCCCCGCCGGGGGCGAAGCGCTCGCCCTTCGGCAGGAACTTGATCGCGCTCGCGCGCACCTTCAGCTTCTGGTGGCGCACGCCGTCCTTCTCCCATGTGTCCATCTGGATCCGCCCCTCGACGAGGACGGAGCTCCCCTTGGCCAGGTACTGCCCGCAGAGCTCCGCGAGACGGTCCCAGGCGTCGACGTCGACGAACACGGGGAAGTCCTGCAGGTTTCCGCTGCGGTCCTTCCTGCGCTCGTTGATCGCCAGGCCGAGGCGCGCGACCTTCATGCCGCTCGCCCCGGTCACGCGCACGTCGGGGTCGCGCGTGAGGTTGCCCATCAGGATCACCCGGTTGAAAGACGCCATGTCGTCCTCCCCGCTTCCTTGCGCCCTACTGGGCCTCGACCTTCGCGGCGAGAGCCGCGGCCGCCGCCGCGTCCCTCTTCGCCTGGGCCTCGGCGCGCTCGGCGCGCTCCTGGGCGATGCGCGCCTCGCGGCGGTCGTCGACCGCCAGGATCTGCACGCGGAAGACCTCCTCGACGAGGCGGTAGCGGTTGACCAGCTCCTCGAGCTTCGACGGGTCGATCTGGAAGCGGACCTTGACGTAGGTGCCGCGGTCGCGCTTCTTCATCGGACGCGAGAACGCGCGCCCGCCGAGCACGACCTTCTCGAGCACCTC
This sequence comes from uncultured Muribaculaceae bacterium, assembly GCA_963606275.1. Classification (GTDB taxonomy): domain Bacteria; phylum Verrucomicrobiota; class Kiritimatiellia; order RFP12; family UBA1067; genus UBA1067. Next base: position 1,248 of record CAVCXQ010000262.1, read on the forward strand.
GCCGCCGAGGCGCGTGACCTCCGCGAGTGCCTTCTCGAGCGGTGCCTCGACCGCGTCGTCCTTGGCGACGCCGACGAAGACGTAGAGTGCGTCGTACTTCCTCATCACTTCTTCTCCTCCTTCTTGTCGGCCGCGCCGGCCTCCTCCTCCTTGCCCTTCTTGATGACCTCGGGGGCCTTCGCGGGCTCCGCCGCGCCGGCCGCAGCCGCCGCGCCGCCAGCCGCCGGAACGTCGTCCGGGGCCTTGACGACCGCGAGGGCCAGCTCGCCGCGCGTCACGACCGCATACTTCTCGCCGAGCTTCAGGTCGCGCACGAAGAGCGTCTGGTCGAGGCCGAGCGACGTCACGTCGACGTCGAACCTCTCCGGGATGTCCGTCGGCAGCACGTCGATGTCGATCGCGCGCAGCACCTGCTCGAGGACGCCGCCGCCGAGCTTCACGCCCGTCGCCTCGCCCACCAGGCACACCGGCACCGTCACCCGCACCGCCTCGCTCAGCGAGACCTCGCTGAAGTCCACGTGGATGGGCGTTCCCTTGAGGACGTCGTTCTGCATCTCGCGCAGAAGCGCCGGCACCTCGCGCCCGTCCAGGTCGAGCGTGACGAGCAGCTGCTTGCCCGTGCGCCCGCGCATCGCCATCATGAAGTCGTGCTCAGGGAACTTCACCAGCTCCGTGCCGCCCTTCTTCATCTTCATCACCGAACCGGGGATCATCCCCGAACGGCGAAGACGGCGGACAGCCCCCGTGCCCTGCTCGGCACGCGCCTCCGCCTTGATCCTGATCTGATCCATTCTTGCCTTTTCTGGTAGTCCTCCGCGATACTCTCGCGCACCCGCGCTACACTCTCACGGTCAAAACGGCGCGTATTATACCAAAACCGCGATTTAGCGGTCAACCATCACCCGCATTGCGCCAGGCGTGTCGCATTTAGATTGG
>CAVCXQ010000263.1:0-2177 GCA_963606275.1 uncultured Muribaculaceae bacterium
ACATGAGGAGGCGCGTCCGGAACGGCGACTCGCGCACAAGCGGCTTCGCGCCGACCTCGCGCCAGACCTCCGACTCGCCCTTCGCATAGATGAGGCCGCGCGGACGGCGCGCGCGGACGACCAGGTCGGCACCGTCGCGGCGGACGACATACCCGTCACCGGAGAGGAGAGGCTCCTCTGGGGCGATCTCGAAGCGAACGGCCGCGCCGGCCGACGCGGCGACCATCGCGAAGACTAAAGAAAGAATGCGTTTCATCGGCGTGGATTGTATCACATCGGTCCGCCGCCGCACACACCCAAACGGGTAGGTGCACGCCGCACGTCGGCAAGCGACAGGACGGACGCGACGGGAGGCAAATGGGAGTCTCGCAGACGCCCCATTACAGTTTCTCCGCCTTTCGGTCAGCCGGCGTAGACGAGCTCCGGAGGCGGCGGGGACGAGAACGTCACCCGGCGGCGCGTGGACGGATGCACGAAGGAGAGCTCGACCGCGTGAAGCATCATCCGTGCCGGACGCCGCCTCAGCGCCCGGTCGCGCGCCGCGTCGCCGTAGAGCGCGTCCCCGACCACCGGGCATCCCAGCGACTTCGCCGCGTGAATGCGTATCTGGTGCGTCCGCCCGGTCTCGATGTCGAAGCGCACGATGGCGAGCGAGCCGCTGCGCCCGAGGACTTCGTAGCGCGTCTTCGCCGAAAGGCCTCCGACCGGCGCTTCGATGACGCCCTTCCTCTCCGCGCCATGCCGCCAGTGGCAGACCGCGAGATACGTCTTGCGGACGTCGCGGTGGGACTCGAACTGGCGGCGCAGGGCGAGATACGCCGCCTGCGTCCGCGCGAAGACCATCACCCCGCTGGTGTCGACGTCGAGGCGGTGCACGACGCCGGGGCGCGTCGCGGAGCCGACGCCGGCCATGTCCGGGTAGAGCCGCAGCAGCTCGTCCGTGAGAGCGCCCTTCTCGTGCCCCGGCGCCGGATGGACGATCCGGCCGGCGGGCTTGTCAACGACGACGACCGCGGCGTCCGCGTAGAGAACGTTCATACTCCTCCAGCCCGCGCGCGCGAAGGCGGCACGCCGGGCACTCCCCGCACCCGGCGCCCGGAATCCCGTTGTAGCAGGTCACTGTCTCGTTCTTCACCAGGTCGAGGATGCCGAGGCGGTCGGCGATCGCCCACTCCTTCGCCTTGGTCATGTGGATGAACGGAGTGACGATCCTTATCGGACAGTCGAGCGCGAGGCGGATGGCCCTCTGCTGGGCGCGGACGAACTCCTGGCGGCAGTCGGGGTAGCCGGAGTAGTCGGCCTCCGAGACGCCGGTGTAGACCTCCGTCGCGCCGAGAGACTTCGCCCAGACGGACGCCGCGAGCAGGAAGAAGGCGTTCCTCCCCTCGACGACGGTGGTCGGGCACTTCGCGCCGGGGCGGCGCTCGATCTTCGCGGACGGGTCGAGGAGCGCGTTGGTGGTGATGTCGCGGTAGAAGCCGAGTTTCACGACCTTGTGCTCGGCGATTCCGAACCTCTTCGCGAGGCGGCGGGCGAACTTAGTCTCCAGCGCATGGCGCTGCCCGTAGTCGAAGGTGATCGCCGCGACCTGGCCGGCGCCGTGCTTCCCGACGGCAAGCGCCAGGCACGTCGCGGAGTCCTGTCCGCCCGATAGAACCACTACTGCCTTCATTCGGACAGGGACGGCGCGTCGCCGGCGGCAGGCGTCTTGACTAGGTTTTTCATGCCGTGAATTATACCATAATCCGCCATGGCGCAAGCCTCCGCCGACGCACGAGGTAATGGAGTCGGTTGCGAATCTTCTGTTTGCCTTCCGTCGCGTCCCTCCCTTCGCTTGCCGACGTGCGGCGCGTTTCGGGGCAACGGTGCTCCCGCCTCCGGGCGGGCGACTTGGGCGTCCTGCGGCCGTGCGGCGATTTCGCCTCACACGGAGACACGGAGGCACGGAGGAGACACCACGGATCTCACGGATTCACACGGATCTGGACAATCGGCGGTAGGGTCACGCGTCCCGCGTGACCGCGACGCGACGTCGGCGGGCGAGCGGGACGCTCGCCCCTACCAAAATCATGTCAATCCTGTCAGAAACGATTCTCCATGTTCTCCAGATCTCCACGGCAAAACAACACCCACACCTCTCCGTGCCTCCGTGGCTCCGTGTGAGACAAATCATTTCC
>CAVCXQ010000264.1:0-2168 GCA_963606275.1 uncultured Muribaculaceae bacterium
CGTCGTCGATCCAGCCCTGCGACCAGGCGATCTCCTCGATGCAGCTCATCTGCAGCCCCTGCCGCTCGATGATCGCCCGCACGAAGTTGGTGGCGTCCGCCAGCGACTGGTGCGTCCCGGTGTCCAGCCAGGCGTATCCCCGGCTCATCACCTTCACCTTCAGCTCGCCGCGACGGAGATACTCGCGGTTGACGTCGGTGATCTCGTATTCGCCGCGCGCGGACGGCTTCAGGTTCGCCGCGATGTCCACGACCGAGTTCGGGTAGAAGTAGAGCCCGACGACGGCGTAGTTCGAGCGCGGCCGCTCCGGCTTCTCCTCCAGCGAGATGGCGCGTCCGTCGGGTCCGAACTCGACGACGCCGTAGCGCTCCGGGTCGGCGACGCGGTAGCCGAAAACCGTCGGCGACGGGTCGGCGCAGGCCTCGCGGAGCATCGCCGGCAGCTCCGCGCCGTAGAAGATGTTGTCCCCGAGGACGAGGCAGGCGTCGTCGCCGCCGATGAACTCGCGTCCGAGCACGAACGCCTGCGCGAGGCCGTTCGGCGTCTCCTGCACCTTGTAGGAGAAGCGCATCCCGAGGTCGGAGCCGTCGCCCAGGAGGCGCTCGAACATCGGCAGGTCGGCCGGCGTCGAGATGACGAGGACGTCGCGGATGCCGGCGAGCATCAGCGTCGAGAGCGGATAGAACACCATCGGCTTGTCGTAGACCGGCAGGAGCTGCTTGGACACCACGCGGGTGAGCGGATGGAGCCTGGTGCCGGCGCCGCCGGCGAGGATGATGCCCTTTCTCACTGTCCGACCTCCAGCCTTCTGGCGAGCCTCTCGGGGAGTCCTGCGGCGCGGATCTTCGCCTGCGCCGCCTCCACGTCGTAGGGGACGCGGCGGAAGCGCAGCTGGCGGTCCTTAGGCGAGTAGAGCGCGTATGCCGCGCGAGGGTCGCCGTCGCGGGGCTGCCCGACCGAGCCGACGTTGACGAAATACTTGCGCCCGAGGGGGAGCTTCACGTCCTGCGCGTCGATGCGGAAGACCCCGGCCATCTGCTTCTCGTAGATCATCGGGCAGTGGGTGTGGCCGTGGAAGCAGAGCGGCGTCACCTGGTGGGAGAAGTGGGCCTCGGCCTGGAGCAGGTCGAAGACGTAGCCGAACGCGGCGGGGTTGTCCATCGTCGCGTGGACGAGCGTCACGCCCATCCTGGTGACGACGAGCGGGAGCGCGTCGAGCCAGGCGACCTCGTCCGCCGAGAGCTGGCGGCGCGTCCAGACGATGACCTCCGCCGCCGCCGGGTTGAAGTCGTCGAGGTTGGTGTTCGCGTCCGAGACGTAGCGGTCGTGGTTGCCCATGACGACGGGGCAGCCGAGCGAGCGCACGACGTCCATGCACTCGTGCGGGCGGGCGCCGTAGCCGACGACGTCGCCGGTGCAGAGGAAGTCCGTCACTCCCTGGGCGCGGCAGTCGTCCAGCACCGCCCCGAGCGCGTCGAGGTTGGCGTGGATGTCACCCAGGATGGCGAACAGTTTGTCCATTTGCCCTTTTAAGATTTTAACACAGAGGCACAGAGGCACAGAGATGTTCTCCCGCGATAAGCTTGCATTCCCATCAAAACCTCTGTGCCTTTGTGACTCTGTGCCTCTGTGTTAGAAAAACGACTGACGTTTTTAAGATTACTTCAAAAGTTTAGAAGCGACGAGCAGGTCGTCCGGCGTCGTGACCTTGATGTTGGGCTTGCTGGACTCGACGATCTTGGTCGTCACGCCGGCGAGCTCGAGCATCTGGCAGTCGTCCGTGACCTGCTGCTTGCCGAGGGCCTTCGCCGCCGCGCGGAAGTCGCGCACCGGGAAGGCCTGCGGCGTCTGCACCGTCCAGAGCCGCTCTCGCGGGACGGTCTCCGTGATCGTCGAGCCCTTGGCGCAGCGCTTGAGCGAGTCGACGAGCGGACGCCCGACGGCGACGGACGCCCCCTTCTTCGCGGCCTGGACGACTTCGGAGACCGTCTCGCCCTTGACCAGCGGACGCGCCCCGTCGTGGACGACTACGACGCGGGTGTCGGCGTCGCACGCCGCGAAGCCGGCGAGGACGGACTCCTGGCGCGACTTGCCGCCGGCGACGATCTTGTCGAGCTTCGAGATGCCGAACATCTTCGCCACGGCCTTCGCCGCGAGCTGCTGCTCCT
>CAVCXQ010000265.1:0-2167 GCA_963606275.1 uncultured Muribaculaceae bacterium
CTCGGCGAACCACGGCCCGTCGTCTCTCGGATAGAGGGCGCGCGCGATCTTCCGGCATAGCGGCGCGCTCGCCTTCGCCCCGACCAGGGCTCGGTCGCCGAAGCCGCCGGACTTGTGTCCGCACCACACGCCGACGGCGAACTCCGGGTTCCACGCCACTGTCCATGCGTCGCGGTAGGCGGAGCTCGTGCCGGTCTTCCACGCGAAGCGCGACGTCTCCACGTCGGCGACGTGGCCGAACGCCGCGAGGCTGCGCTCGTCGCCGGAGAGCGCGTCGGTTACGAGGTAGGACGCTCCTTCGGTGAACACGCGGACTCCGCGCACGCGCTCGGCGTCCGGCATCGCGCCTGCGACTGGCGACGGCGGAAGCCAGACGCCGCCGCGGGCGAGCGCCGCGCAGGCGGCGGTCAGCTCCATCAGGCTGACCTCGGCGTTTCCGATCGCGAGGCCGAGTCCGTAGGTCTCGTCGCCGGCGTCGAGGTGCGCGAAGCCGAGCGAGCGCAGCGCCGTCGCGAACTCGGGGACGCCGACTCGCTGCAGGAGGCTGACGAACGGGACGTTCAGCGACATCACCAGCGCGTCCCGCACGGTGACGAGTCCGCGATACCTGTTGTCGAAGTTGGCGGGCCGGTAGGCACCGAAGGCCTGCGGCACGTCGGCGAGCCGCTCCTCCGGCGTGGCGAGCCCGCGGTCGAAGGCGAGCGCGGCGAGGAACGGCTTGAGGGTGGAGCCGGCCGGACGCGGCGCGAGCGCGGTGTTGACCTGCGAGCCGTCGCCGCCGAAGTAGTTCCCGCTGCAGGCGAGCGCGAGCACGGCCCCGTCGGCGACTCGCACGACAACGGCCGCCGACGAGTAGCCGCCGGACGCCGCCGCGCCGTCGACCGTCCGCTCGCAGAGCCGCTGGACGTCCGCGTCCAGCGCCGTCACGACGTCGCCGCCGCGCCGCTGCGCCGCGCGGTCTCTCCCGAGCGCGGCCGTCGCCCAGTCGCAGTACTGGGGAAAGTCGAACGGACGAGGAGCGCGGCAGACCACGGGGCGCACCGCCTGCGCCGCGCGGAGCTGGTCGTCGTCAATGAAGCCGAGCGCGCGCATCCGCCCGAGAACGTAGTCGCGGCGCCTGAGGGCGCGGTCGAGATGCCTGTCGGGGCGAAACCTCGACGGGGCCTGCACCATCCCCGCGAGACACGCGGCCTCGCCGATCCCCAGCGACTTCGCGCCCTTACCGAACCAGCCGCTGGCGGCAGCTTCGATCCCGACGAAGTTCGACCCGAACGGCGCCCGGTTGAGATACTGCGAGAGAATCCAGAGCTTGTCCTTCCGCCGCTCCATCTTCACCGCCCGGATCGCCTCGAAGAGCTTTTCCCTCAAGCTCTTCGGATGCGGCGCGATCAGCCTGACCGTCTGCATCGAGATCGTCGACGCGCCGGAGATCCGCCGGCCCGTCGTCAGGTTCTGGAACGCCGCGCGCAGGACGCTCAGCGGGCGCACCCCGCGATGCGTCCAGAACGTGCCGTCCTCGGACGCCACCACCGCCTTGACGATCCAGTCCTCCGGGTCGGCGCGGTAGTCGGGACGGCAGTCGACGTCGTTTTCGCCGAGCGAGACGCGCATGACGCGCCCTGCGGAGTCGCGCAGCACGACGCCGCCTGGGTATTCGTCCGAGCCGGCGTCCGTCCAGTCGACCAGCAGCCAGCACGCTGCGAGCGCGACGACGGCCGCCAGCGCGGCGGCCGCAAGCGCGATGAAGGCAAGACGGACAATTCGCATCTCCTCCCTCATCCCTTCGCGCCCACGAAGTCCGTCGCGCCGACAGACCTGATTTCGTCAGAGGAAGTGCAGTCCCGCCGCGTCGAGGAATCGGACGGGCGCGGCGAACTGCTGTCGAGCGCCGCGTTGATCGCATCAAGGACGTCCGGAAGCCGCTCGACGACGTCCTCGGCGAGAAAGCGCAGGACGAGATAGCCCGCCTTCTGCAGGAGGAAGTCCTTGCGCCGGTCGCGCCGGTAGTTCTCCGGCGAGGCGAAGTGGAACTTGCCGTCGACCTCGACCGCGACGCGCTTCTCCTCGCAAAGGAGGTCGACCTCCATGAAGGCGTTCGGGCCGAACGGAATCGGGAGGCGTCCGTTGAGCGCGAACAGTCCCTTCGTCGCCGGCATCGCCTCGAGGT
>CAVCXQ010000266.1:0-2138 GCA_963606275.1 uncultured Muribaculaceae bacterium
GCACGACGTCCACGGCGCGGTAGGCCGTGCGCCGCGCCTGCTCGATGATCGAGCCGAGGTCGGCCGCCAGCGCGCCGTCGCCGCGATAGGCGATGTCGATGTCAAAAGACCTGACTGACTTTCCGTCTTCGTTTTTCATTCGCAAGGTTTAGGCCTCTTTGTTCTTTGACTGGATTCACATGATTGGACGGGCGGTTGTCGTCTCCACGGATTTCACGGATCGCGGCGGCGGAACATGGCTTCATTATACCATTTTTGCCGTCATCAGGTTTCAGCCATTACGCGCAAAGGAGACGCGGCGGCGGCGCGGACGCTGTTTGTGGTATAATACGCGCCGACATGAGCGCAGAGAACGAGAATGGCGGCGGCCTCGACTTCGGGTCGATCGACTTCACGCCCGCATGGGCGAAGAGGGACGCCGGGGTCAGCGTCGGCAGGTTCCGCCCGGAGGGCGACGACAGGAGCGCCGGAGCGGGCGGCCGCGACGGACGCCGTCCGTCAGGCGACAGGAAGCCCTTTGGCGACCGCAGGCCGCAGGGCGGCTTCGGCGGCGGAGAGCGCGGCGGACGCCGCCCGTCCGGCGACAGGAATCCCTTCGGCGGCGGCGACCGCCGCCCGCGCTTCGAGGAGCGTCCGCGCCCGCTCGACTGCGAGGTGAAGATCCTGCCCGAGACGAAGGCGCTCGGCACGATCATCCGCAAGCTCCAGGGCGACTCCCACGCCTACAAGCTCAAGGACCTCGCCTACTTCTTCCTCGACAACCCGGAGTCCATCCTCCTCAAGATCACCCCCCGCGCACCGCAGGGCGCGGTAGGGCGCGATGCCTCAGGAGCGCATCCGAACGCGGTAGGGCGCGACGTCCTCGGTGTGCATCCGAGCGTGGTAGGGCGCGACGTCCCCGGCGCGCCGTGCTTCTTCCAGTGCAAGGCGTGCGGATTTGCCTCGACGCGCGAGGAGGACGTCGTCTCGCACGCGCTCGCGGCGCATCTCGCCGACTACTACGACGCGAAGGAGATCGACTGCGAGCCGCCGAAGGGGACGTTCAGCTGCGTCGCGAAATGCGGGCTCTCCGGCGTCCTCCTCGGGCCGCCGAACGTCCACGAGTTCAACTCCGTCGTGCGCGAGATGATCCGCACGCGCTATCCGCAGATGTCCGAGGAGCAGTACCGCTCGCACATCGAGATGGTGCGCGACGCGGACGCGATCGAGGAGTGGCGCAAGGGCGCGACGAAGAAGACGGTATACTTCGCCAAGGGGCAGTCCGAGGTCGAGGGCGCGGCGTCGCTCTCGCGCGAACAGGCCGAGGGCGAGTTCCGCCGCGCCATCCTGCCGTCGCTCGTGGAGCGTCCGAAGAGCCTGACGCTCACGGCGGACGTCGCGCTGAAGTCGCCGGTGAAGCCGCTCGTCTGGGCGGTGAACGACGCGATCGCCGCCGAGCGCCGCGCCCCGTCCGCGATGTGCTTCGCGCTGCGCGGCGCGTTCCACCACCGCAAGCTCCGCTTCTTCCGCGCCAACGACGCGCGCGGCCAGGAGTTCGTCTCCGGCGTCGAATACAAGCCCTTCGACGCCGACCACGCGATCCCGGAGCTCGCGCAGGCCGCCAGGTTCGTCGCCGACCACCCGTGCTGCGACAAGTCCGAGTTCCCCGCGGACGTCCCCGACTTCGAGAAGCACGTGAGCTGGCTCGCCTCCACCGGCCACGTCGTGGCCTTCACCAACGGAGTCTTCTCCGCCGTCGAGAAGTATCCCAAATACGGCCCGCAATGGAAGAAGAGGAAAGTGGAGAAGTTGAGAAGTGGAGAAGTTGAGAAGCCGCAGGACGAGGCGGTAGGGCGCGGCGTCCCCGACGCGCCGCAGGACGAGGCGGTAGGGCGCGGCGTCCCCGACGCGCCGCAGGACGAGGCGGTAGGGCGCGGCGTCCCCGACGCGCCGCAGTGCGAGGCGGTGGAATCTCACACGGAGGCACGGAGCCACGGAGAGGAAGACAAGAATCCGTGCGAATCCGTGGGATCCGTGGATGAAAATTCTGGTTCTGAAGAAGAGGTGAAGAAAGATGAAGCTGCCCCTGTCGTGGCTGAATGATTACGTCAAGGTCGATGACATCGACCCGAAGGAACTTGCCGAGAAGCTGACCCGCG
>CAVCXQ010000267.1:0-2129 GCA_963606275.1 uncultured Muribaculaceae bacterium
CGCCCCAGACCGGCAGGAGCGGCTTCGGCGTCGCGCACGTGAACGGCCTCAGCCGCGTGCCAAGCCCAGCGGCGAGGATAATCGCTTTCTTCACCAAACCTCCCAAACCTCCCAAACTTTCCAAACCTTCCAAACTTTCAAACTTTCAAACCTCCCAAACCTTACCGATACACGCTCCGCGGACGCTGCTGGTGCATCTTAGGCTCTTCGAGGAGGAGCGAGTACCACTGGTCGCCGAGGGCGGAGTTCGAGAAGTGCGCGACGCGGTTGTTCATCAGCGTCTCGTGGTTGCGCTTCAGCGTCTCGTCGTCGCTCTTCTTCAACGCCTCGGTGAGCGTCTTGAACGCGCCGTCCGCGTCGTTTCGCTGCACTTGGACCCAGCTCATCGTCGCCGCGAGCAGCACGTTGCCGTTGTAGCGCGTCCGCCCCGCCGCCTTCCGGTAGACCTTCGCGATCTCGTCCGTCGGCTTCTCCAGCATGTAGAGCCGCGCCATCTTGATGCAGCTGAGCATCGGGTCGACGAGAATCGCCTTCGGCAGGAGCGCGTCGACGGCCGCGAAGTCCTTGACCATCCAGGAGAGCTGGAGCTTCGCCGTCGCGATCTGCCGCTCCATCATCGGGACCCACGGCTTGAAGCGGCGCAGGGAGTCCGTCTGCGCGAGGGCCTCCTTGACGAAGCCCTTGGTGTCCTCGAAGATCTCGCGCTGCGCGGCGGCGAGGGAGCTGGGCGGACGGAACTGCCAGCGGGCGGTCTTCGCCTGGATGGCCTTCTGTCCGTTCAGGAGGATGGCCTGGACTTTCTCCATCTCGGCCTTGACCCTCTTCTGGATGAGGATCCCGGCGACGGCCTGGAAGGCGCCGAAGGAGAGGACGCCGGAGAAGAGACTCCAGCCGAGCCCCCAGTCTCCGACAAGGTATGCCAACGAAAACACGCCGCCACCGGCGGCGATTGCTAGTGCCAAGGTGATCATGGCGTGAATTATACCACATTTTCGCGGCGGAATGTCCGGCGTGTAACCTTTCTCGTCCGGGCGCGTAGTCCAAGCGTCATGAATGTCGAGACTACATACAGGCCAGCGGGCGCCCAGACGGGCTATGTCGGGGGCGAGGAGGCCTCCGCCAAGGCGGCCGGCGCGGCGCGGCCAGCCCCGAAGGACGCGCCTCTGACCGTCCGGGAGGCGAAGGGCGAGCTGGCGACCGGGGCGGCGCGGCGGCTGGACGCCGCCGAGGAGGCGGACGCGCTCGGAACAGACCGCCTGGACTCGCTGATAAAGTCCGTCGTCGACTTCCAACCTCCGCCAATGCCGGACTTCACGTGACGACCGTCTTATGAGCACTACAAGACTTCTTCTGTGCGCGATGCTGGCCGGTGCGCTCTCCGGGTGCGGGGAGCGCGCCTCTGGCCTCGACCCGCGCGCCGCCGACCCGGCGGCTCCGCTCGTGTTCCTGGCGCATCCGACGACGCCGCCGAGGTGCTGGACGAACAATGCCGGCGAAGTCGTCGGCGCGGACGTCGACCTGGCGCGGCGAATCGCGGAACGCATGGGGCGGCGGCTGGTCGTCGAGTCCGTCGCCTTCGAGGAGATACTCCCGCGCCTCAAGGCCGGGACCGCCGACTTCGGCATCGCCACGATCGCGATCACCGAGGCGCGCAGGCTGGACGTCGACTTCTCCAACCCCTACGCGATCGGCGGCAACTGCTTCCTCTACCGCGCGGACTCGCCGAGGCCGCGGATGTCGCAGGTGGCGTCCATCCGCGTCGGCGCCGAATACGGCACGACCGGCGACCTGTATCTGTGCAACCACGGGGCAGACCCGGTGCGCTTCTCGCGGGCGTCGGACGCCGTGGCCGCGCTTGAGCGCGGCGAGATCGACGCCGTGTTCTTCGACGCCGCCCCGCTCGAAAGCTGGGCGGAGCAGTCCGGCGGACGCCTCGTCGCCTCTCCCCTGGAGACCCGCGAAGGCTACGGCGTAGCCGTCGACAAGCGCCGTCCGGACGTCCTCGCCGCCGCAGACGCAGTCGTCGCCGCTTCCGGCGACGGCGCGAACTGATCCCGTCGCCGGGCTACAGCCGGTATTCCTGCATGAACGCGCCGAACTTGCGCTGGCGCTCGGCGAGCTCGTCGCCG
>CAVCXQ010000268.1:0-2111 GCA_963606275.1 uncultured Muribaculaceae bacterium
TTTTGGCATCGCGTCGCTAATTCGATTATTCGATTATTCTTGATTATTCGATTATTCTCTCATTTCTCCAAGACCACCTTGTAGAACCCGGAGGTGGCGGTGGTGGCGGAGGTGCCATCCAGGGTGATGGTCTCGGAGTTTTCGCCGGCTCTGATCGTCATCGTGCCTGCCTTGACGGTCTCCCACTCCTCGGCGAGCGTCTCGACGTGGAGCACCTTGTAGGAGACGGTCGTCTCGGTCGTCGTGGACGCTGCCAGCAGGGTGGAGGCCGCGACCGGCGCGCTGGCCTCGGCGCTGACGGAGATCACGATGTTCCCGTTGTCGTCGAAGCCGATGGACGAGACCGAGACGCCGTCCTCTTCTAGCTCGGGGCTGAGGGAGGCGACGATCGCGTCGGTGAAGGTGCCGGACGACGAAGGCTGGATTCCGAGGGCGAGGGCGACGACGCCGGCGGAGCGGACGACGTCGCTGGCGACGCCGACGATGCCGGCGGCCGCCTCGGCGGAGCCCGCCTGGAGCTCAAGGGCGCCGGTGAGGGCGGTGTTGACGAGCGCCTCGCCGGCCGGGGTGGCCGTCAGCAGCTCGACGCCCTTCGCGGAGAGCGATCCGTAGGTCGCGTATTCCCACGAGTCGGGCAGTCCGTCCTGGTCGGTGTCGGCGTCTTCCATGAAGATCTGGAAGATTTCGCCCTTGCCGGAGGCGTTGGAGTAGCGCACGGACAGGACGTCGAGTCCGTTGGCGGAAGTCCCGTCGCGGCGGCAGAAGTAGCCCATCGTCTCCCACGGGTCCCAGACGCCGTTGTTGTTGGAGTCGATGTAGGCGCGCAGGTAGTAGGTGCCGAGCGGGATGCCGATCAGCCTGGCGTTGGCCTTGACGACCTTGCCGGTGACGGCGACGCCGGAGTCCGCGTCGTCCGGCGCGGCGACATAGCCGGCGGCGACCGGCGTGCCGGTGAAGTCCGGCGAGGCGAACGCCTGGACTCGGATGGTCTTGCCGGAGTAGGAGGCCTTCGGGCCGAAGTAGCGCACCGCGACGTCCTGGACGCCGTAGAACGGGCTGTTCGTCTGGACGTTGAGGTAGTAGGGCTCGGACGTCACGAAGTCGTCGTCGCGGAACTTGGCGTTGTAGACGGAGAGCTTCCAGGTGTAGATGCTCTTGTTCTCCACGACCGCGCCGGACGGGAGCTTGTCGCCGGCGAAGACCGGCGGCTTCCAGGAATACTCGGCCTTGTCGTTGCGCGGAGGCATCCGCTGGTAGCCGGAGTCGTAGATCGACGTGCCGTCCTTGAGGACGTTGACGCGGAAGGCGGTGTAGGTGTCGTATCCGTTCATCGTCCAGCGGAAGGTCGGCGCGGCGTCGTAGACGACGGTATCGTAGGCGGACCCGGTCTCGCCGACGGAGGCGGAGGACGCGAGCAGGGTCGGGCGCTGGCGGTTCAAGTCGAAGCTGCGCACGATCAGCTTGTCCATGCAGCCGGAGCCGAAGGTCTTGGACGGGATGGCGTCGTTGCCGATGTAGACGGCGTAGTAGACGTTGGTGAACTGCCAGATGCCGCCACGCATCGTCTTGTAGCGGTCGGACAGGCGAGTGGACCCGGAGTAGAGCGCGGGGGCGTCCCAGTCAAGGTCGAACTCGCAGCCGGCGGAGCCAAGGATGTCGGCCTCAGTCAGCCAGATGCTGCCGGCGTCCATCGAGCGAAGCGTCTTGTCGAAGACGACCGCCTGGTCGCCATTGGAGGTATAGCCCTTCTCGATGCTGTCGATGGCGTAGCGGACGATGCGGACGCGGGTGTTGGCGTCGGACGAGACCAGCCCGGTGCCGGTGCTGACGACGCCGGCGGAGTTGGTCGGCCAGCGGGCCTCGCGGTCGGTGACGCCGTTCACGATGTCGTAGCGGGCGAACATCGGGTTGGTCTCGAGGAGCTCGAGTTCGGCGGAGCCGGAGCGCCAGGAGACGTCGACGCCCTTGGCGACGCCGATCGGGGCGCCGGCGGAGTAGGCGCTCCAGGGCTTCTGCTGGAGGGTCTCCTCGTCGACGGAGGAGTCGAAGTCGACGTAGACGACGACGGTGTTCTTGCCTTCGCGGACGTGTCCGGCGGACGCCTCGCCAAG
>CAVCXQ010000269.1:0-2099 GCA_963606275.1 uncultured Muribaculaceae bacterium
CGCGGCGAAGTTCCTGGCCTTGACGCGCTCGGACTTCTTCAGCAGGTCGATGCGCAGCTCCACCATGTCGGTGAAGTAGCGCTGGGAGGCGTATTGCGCGAGGTCTTCCTCAATCGTCTTCCCGGTGAGGGTGAGGCAGATGCGCGGACGCCGCGCCTCGTCCGCGAGGATTGCGTCCGCGAGCGCGAAGGCGACGGCGGACTCGACGACGGGGACGGCGCGGCGGACGATGCACGGGTCGTGGCGGCCCTTCATCGCGAGCGTCGCGGGCGTCATGGTCGCGAGGTCGACGGAGCGCTGCTGCTTGTAGATGGTCGGGGTCGGGCGCATGGCGACGTGGACGACGACGGGCATTCCGTCGGCGCGTCCGCCGAGGATCCCGCCCTGCCGGTTCGTCCGCGTGACGACGCGGCCTTCTTTCCCGACTTCGAACTCGTCGTTGAACTCGCTGCCGAGCATCTCCGGCGCGGCGAGTCCGTCGCCGAAGCTCACGGCCTTCACGCCGGGGATGGCGAAGAGCGCGGCGGACATCCCGCATTCGAGTCCGTCGGCGAGCGCACCGCCGAGCCCCGGAGGCAGCCCGGTCGCCGTGCAGACGACCCAGCCGCCGACGGAGTCGCCGGCGTCCCGCGCCTGCTCGATCGCGCGCGTCTGCTTCGCGGCGGACGTCTCGCCATGGACGGACTCGACCTTCGCCGCGACGTCTATGCCGCGCTCGGCGAGCAGCTGCCTGCAAAGCGCGCCGGCGGCGCAGAGGGCGGCGGTGAGGCGTCCGGAGTTCTTGCCGCCGCCCGTCGGGATGACGCCCGTCTCGACCCACTGGCCGAAGTCGGCGTGGCCGGGGCGCGGCACGGTGCGACCGCGCCCGTAGTCGCCCGGGCGCGCGTCGAGGTTGCGGATCTCGCCGCGGATCGTCCCGCCGGTCGTGACGCCGCCGGCGACGCCGGAGACGAACCCGACGCGGTCTGGTTCGCGGCGCTGGGTGGAGAGCGTGTCGCGGCCCGGGGCACGGCGCTCCATGAACGCGGCGAGCGCCGCCTCGTCGACGCGAAGCCCCTTCGGGAAGCCGGAGAGGGAGAAGCGGATCGCGCTGGCGTGGGAGGCGCCGCGGACGTCAAGCGACAGGTGGTGTCCGAGCATCGTGAGCCCTCCGCGTCACTTTGCGGCCTTGGCGGCGGGCGGCGGGACGAAGCGGTAGGCGGCGACGGCCTTTTCGAAGGCGGGCGAGCCGCAGAATCCGCATGGACGGAACTCCGGGCAGAAGCCCCGGTAGACGCATTCCGGCACGCAGCAGGACGCGACCTCCGGCTCCTTCTCCGCGACGGCGTCGACGACGAGCCGCCATGCAGCGCGGGTCTCGGGGCTGGCCTGTCCGCAGAGGCGGCGGCGCGAGATGAAGATGAGCGCCTGCGCGTTCGCGAAGCACTCGTGCATCACCGGGGCGTCCTGCCGCGCGGCGGCGCGGTCGTGGCCGGTGCGGTCGCTGCGCTGGGTGGAGACGAAGTGCTCGATGCCGAACTTGTGGCGGACGAAGTGGACGGACACCCAGGACGGGAGGTTGAGCCACTTCCAGTTGAAGCAGAGCTTGCGGATCGGCGAGTGCTCGGCGAGCAGGATGCGCTTCTTCCAGCGCGGGCTGGGCTCGCCGACGCCTTCCTCCTGACGGATCGTCGTGCGCGCGGCGTCGGCGACGTCGCGCCAGGTGCCGGACACCTTCATGAACTTGAGCGAGACTTCGCCTGCCCCGTCGTGTTCCCCAGACCGTGGATCCTGATTCGCCATTTCTACGATTTTCTCCCTCGCAGGCGCGTTCGACGCCTTGGCGCGAGATTATACCAAAAACCGCATGGCATCGCTTTGGCGGAAGGAAAGCGGAACTCAGCGGTGAAAACGTCAAGTCTGGGCGATTTACACTTTCTCCCATTCGCAAGCCGCCATTTACACCTAGCGTAATCGTGGCGGCGCGTCAATGCGCCCGACGGCGTTGGCACGGACTTTGCAGAAACCCCTTGAAGCAAGAGGAGAGAACCATGCACAGCGAACTGAATCCGGGAATGTATGACCGCCACTTCGAGCACGACGCCTGCGGCGTCGGCCTC
>CAVCXQ010000270.1:0-2093 GCA_963606275.1 uncultured Muribaculaceae bacterium
CCGTTCGTCGCGACGTGCGGCGTCTGGAAGAGGACGAGCCGGACGTAGGGCAGAACGCCCATGAACAGCGTGACGAACTTCCGCTCCTCGAAACTGTAGAGCGTGATCTTGACCTTCTCCTCGTCGAATGTCGCCCTTGGCCCGTAGACGAACGAGCCTCGCCGGACGTGCGCCGCAATCATCTTGTTGAAGGCGTGCTCGACGTCGTAGACGGTGAACGCCTTGTCCTTCACCTCGATGGAATGGAAGCAGGTGTCGTCCTCGTAGACGTCGATGTCTCCGATCTCCTTGGACGACGCTCCGCTTTCGTTGACCTTGTGGACGACGACGCGGTAGTTTCCCCGGAGGCTTGCGTAGAACTGCTTCTCGACCGCGCCGACAACCGCCGCGCACGTCTCGCCCTCGAAGGATTCCGCGACATACCGCGTGACGAACGCATAGATGTCGACGAGGTCGGGCGTCATGATCGTGCTGACGGTCTGCAGAAGCGCGTTGTTCGCGATGACCTTCTCCAGCAATCGGAAGCAAAAGGCCAGGCAGGCGAACGCGAGCGCAGAGCCGCCATCGTTGACGCTTTCGGCGATTCGGATGAGCGTTTCGAGAATGTGGCGGTCGTTCCCGTCGCGGACGGCGTTCATCGCGTCAAGCTTCGGGAATCTCGCCGGCTTGTTCAGATACGGCTCGTTGGACGCGCCAAGGGCATTCGCGAGACGCTCTCGTTCGAACGGAACAACCACCTTGTGGCAGAGGCTGCGCGAATCGAATGCGCCGCGCATCCTCGCCCCGGCCTGCAGGCAGAGCGCGTTCGCCTTCGGACAAGCCGCCTTCGCGAGCAGATTCGTCACCAAGATGTACTTGTATGTCTTGTGCGTGCCGAAAACGACGGTCTCTAGCGACTTGCGCAGGCCGGGCTCGACGTCCGACGCGACGGACTCGCCGGACTTGCTTGCGTCGAGCGCCTTGTCCAGGATCGCCCTTGCCGCGTCGAAGTCGATTGAGACGGACATCAGCCTTTCCCCGCCTTTCCGAGAATCTTCTCCTTGATCATCTTCGCGACCTGCCGCGACAGGTTGCACGGAACGGCATTCCCGACCTGGCGATACATCGTCGTCCGCGAGCCGACGAACTTGTAGTCCGGCGGGAAGGTCTGGAGCGCGGCGGCCTCTTCGACCGTCAGGCGGCGGAGACGGCTCGGCGCGGGCTTGAACTCGGCCTTGATCGTGCCGTCCTGAAGTCCGCGATGATACTCCTCCACAAAGCTCTTTGCGCCATGAAGGAGCTCGTCCTCGTCCAGGAACGGCGTCTTGTTCCCGCCCATGGACGCCGGCAGGGTCGCGCAGTAGCCATTGAGTCGGATCGGACGCCCCGCGCCGTTGAAGAGCATCCCCGCATACGGCGAACGGCGCATCACGGGGTTTTGGCAGAGCGTAATCCTCGCCTTGCACTCGTGCGCGTTGTTTCCCGTGCCGGGCGGGTCGAGGTTCGCAAGAACCTCGCGGACGGTCGCCGCCTTCTTCCGGTATGGCTTCAGCATCGCCTCGAGGTCGGGCTTCCCGACGCTCTTCTCGCGGAATCCGATGAAGAGGACACGCTCGCGGTTCTGCGGCACGTCATAGTCGGAGGCGTTGACGACGACGTAGTTCACGGAATAGCCAAGCGCCGTCATGCCGTCCAGCAGGCGATTCCGTATGGTCTCCCACTTCGTGAGCGCGCCAAGCGCCTTGACGTTCTCCATGAGGAACGAGCGGGGGCGGACGACCTCCAGGGCCTTGAGGTAGCGCCAGACGTTCTGGCTTCGCGGATCGTCGGGGTTCATCTTCCCCGCGACGGAGAAGCCCTGGCAGGGCGGGCCGCCGATCAGGACGTCCGTCTTTCCGCGGAACCGCTCGAGCTCGGGGAGCAGCTTCTCGATGTCGCCGCAGCGGATGTGGTCGCCGATGTTGGCGCGGTAGGTCTCGCAGGCGTCCTTGTCGAAGTCGTTCGCCCAGACGATGTTGTAGCCCTCCATGCGGAAGCCCATGTCGAGTCCCCCCGCGCCGGAGAAGAGGGACACGACGACAGGCCGCTTGTCGTGCCGCGAACGGACGAACGGC
>CAVCXQ010000271.1:0-2089 GCA_963606275.1 uncultured Muribaculaceae bacterium
GACGTTCACCGTCCGCTTCCCGCGCCTCGAGAGGCGCGTCCGCCAGCTCGACTGACGGCGCCGGCAGGGATTCCAAATGACTGAATAAGTCGCACGGGCGAACCATCGTCCGGGCGCGTCGGAATCGGGCCGGTCCCGCACTGTCGGCGGGCCGGCCCGGAAAATTTCTTGTCGAAAAGCGGGGGCACCCCCTTGACTTTCGCCGAAAATATAAGTATAATACCGTATATGATTAAAAAAACGAGGGAGACGGCCGCCTACAGGCGGATGGCGAGCGAGCTCAAGAGGCTGCTCACGGACGGGATGGTGATCGAGGGGACGCTCTCGGAGGTCCGCGTGGGCGCCGCGGCCCACTACCAGCTCACCCGCAAGGTCAAGGGGCGGACGCGGACGGACTACGTTCCGCTCGCGATGAAGGCAAAGGTGGAGGGCTGGTCGAGGCGCTGGAAGTCCGCGAAAGCCCTCTTGAAGGGCTTGAGCGACTGCTCAAGGTCGATCCTGCGCTCTTCGGCGGAGGCCCGGGCGAAGACCTCGGGCAGAAGTTCTTCTCGTTCCGGGGCCGCCCGCCCGCGGAGCAGCCGGACGCGGGCGAGGCGCTCCGCGCGCTGAGGGACTTCATCCGCCCGTTCAGGGACGTCCTGAACCCGCTCCTCGTCGGGCTCCTGCCGGACGAGGCCGAGGCGCGCTGCGTCTACTCGACGCGGACGCTCTTCTGGACGGTCGTCGTCGGCTTCATCGGGCGTCTCCGGTCCCGCAACCAGATGGACATGGCGCGGAACGCCCGCGCCTACTCCCAGACGGTGTTCGAGTGCTCGGGGCAGGGCTACGCCCCGGACGACCCGGACCTGCACACGGCCTGCTCCCAGACGTGGCACGGCCGGCTCGCGCGCGCGGACTCCGTCCGGCTCGAGAACGCGCTCCTCGGCCTCGTGCGGCATCTCGTGCGCGGCAAGTGGCTGGAGTCGGCACGCGTCTGCGGGCGGATCGCGGTGGCGGTCGACGGGACGCTCCGCGAGAGCGTCCGCAGCTCGACCCTGTCGGAGAAGGAGAAGAGGCGGCACTCGCTCGAGGCGCGGATCGTCACGCCCTGGGGGTGGAACCTGCCGGTCCTCTTCGAGGAGGTCGCGCCGTACGAGAACGACAGGGAGAAGCAGGACTGCGAGCTCAACGCCTTCCGGCGCCTCGCGGGGCGCCTCAAGGACGCGTTCCCGCACCTCGGGATCTGCATCCTCGGGGACGCGCTCTACGCCTGCCGCCCGGTCGTCGACGTCTGCAGGGCGAACGGCTGGGACTACATCCTCTCGTTCAAGGAGGGCTCGTCGCCGAGGGTCTACCGGCAGGTGCACGACGCGATGGCGGGGCGCGAGAACGT
The DNA here is from genome assembly GCA_963606275.1 of uncultured Muribaculaceae bacterium. Lineage (GTDB taxonomy): Bacteria > Verrucomicrobiota > Kiritimatiellia > RFP12 > UBA1067 > UBA1067. Next base: position 1,373 of record CAVCXQ010000271.1, read on the forward strand.
CTACGCGATGATGCGCACGGCGGCGGACGGGACGCGGCAGTGCGTGGGGCGCGGCGAATGGGCCGACGCGACCGCGGCGCAATGGGACTCGGACGACCCGCTCGAGGGCTGGGTCGTCACGTGCGAGCAGTGGTATCCGTTCGACGAGCGCTACGACGGCGAGTTCCTGACGAGCTTCCCGGTCTGCGACGGCGGACGCGCGGAGCACGTCGCGTCGTGGGGCCGGCGGCGGTGGAACGTCGAGAACGGCTTCCACGCCGAGAAGCACGGCGGCTTCGGGCTCGAGCACACGTTCTGCAACGACGACAGGGCGAGCCACAACCTGCACGTCGTCATGGAGATCTCCTACGTCCTCTGGCAGGTCTTCGACACGGGGTGGCTGAAGCGGCTCGGCAGGCGGTCGCGCAAGGTCTCCCAGGAGGGGTGGGCGAAGCTGATCTTCGCGGCCGTGCTGACGGTCGGCTTCCACGCGATCGGCGGCTTCTCGGCGGACCTGCCGAAGCGCAGGATGTCCCGCGAGCGCATTCTCTGAACCGGTGCGGGGACGCGGCGCCCCGCGGTAGAAACAGGCCGTGAATCCCGGACTCCTCCTTGCGGAGGTGGCGGCTTCGCATTGCCCGGAGGCGGCGGCGCGGCGGATTCGTCGCTCTCAAGCATTACAAGCGGGCGCGGTTCAGGCGGCGCAGCCGACGGAACCGCGCCCATTTGGAATCCCTG
>CAVCXQ010000272.1:0-2044 GCA_963606275.1 uncultured Muribaculaceae bacterium
CGCAAGCGTCGTCTTGACCGCGAAGTCCCAGATGCCGTCCTTCGGCTTCGCCCAGAGCGTGACGTCGCGGAAGATGCCGGAGTAGCGCAGCATGTCCTGGTCTTCGACGAAGCTGCCGTCGCACCAGCGGTAGACCTCGACGGCGAGGGCATTCGCACCACCCTTGAGGTAGGGGGTAATGTCGAACTCGGAGGGGAGCTTCGAGTCCTCGGCGTAGCCGACGAGCCGTCCGTTGACCCAGACGTAGTAGGCGGAGTAGACGCCGTCGAAGCGCAGGATGACGTCGCGCCCCTTCCAGCTCTCCGGCACGGTGAACGTCGTGCGGTAGGACGAGACGGGGTTGTAGTCGCGGGCTCCGGTGTCGCGGTCGCGGATCGTCGGGGCCTTGACGTCGCGCTTCGGGTCCCAGGCGTGGGGATAGCGAATGTTGGTGTAGCCGGTCGTGCCGAAGCCGCGCATCTCGACGCAGCTCGGGACGTCGATCGTGAACCAGTCCGAGTCGTCGAAGTCCGTCTTCCAGAAGTCCTTGACGCGCAGGTCGGGGTTGCCGGCCCAGGAGATCTTCCAGACGCCGTTGAGGCTCTTCTTGAACGGAGTCTCCTGGTCGAGGGCGTCGGTGAGCGCGGCGGCCTCGCCTGCGAGCGGCATCGAGTAGGTGCGCGCGGGCAGGCGGTTGCGGGAGTTGACCTTCAGGTTCTCCCAGTCGTTCGCCGCCGTCGCGGCGAGAGCGGAGCCGGCGAGCAGCGTCGCCGCGAGCGTTGTCGTGAGCTTCATCGGACGATCCCCCTTCTCTACTGCCGGACGCTGGCGGCCGGCTTCAGTTCTTGTAGGTTACGACGCCGGTGCCCTTGCGGCAGACGCCGATGACGTGGAACGGCTGGTGGTTGGAGCGCAGGATGTTCTTGGCGCGCGCGAGGTCGCGCCCGGCGACGATGACGACGAAGCCGATGCCCATGTTGAAGACGCGGTACATCTCGTCGCGGTCGACCTTGCCCTGGTTCTGGATGAACTTGAAGATCGTCGGCACCTCCCACGAGGCGCGGTCGATCTCGGCGTTCACCGCCTTCGGCAGCACGCGCGGGATGTTGTCCGGGAAGCCGCCGCCGGTGATGTGCGCCATGCCGTTGACCTTGATCTTGGCCATCAGCGCCATGACGGGCTTGAGGAAGCTCCTGTGGACGGCGAGCAGCGCGTCGCCGAAGGTCTGGCTGGTGCCGGGGAGCTTGTCCTGCCAGCTGCACTGGCAGATGTCGAAGATGACGCGGCGGGCGAGCGAGTAGCCGTTGGTCTGGAGCCCGCCGGACGGGAAGCCGATGATCGCGTCGCCGGCGCGGATGGACTGGCCGGTCACGAGGTCCTTGCGGGCGACCGTGCCGACGATCGTGCCGACGAGGTCGTATTCGCCGACCGGGTAGAGCCCCGGCATCTCGGCGGTCTCGCCGCCGAGGAGGGCCATCTTGTTCTCCTTGCACGCCTTGCAGAGCCCGGAGACGACGCTCTTGAACACGGCGGGGTCCACCTTCGCCGTGCCGACGTAGTCCATGAAGAACAGCGGCTTCGCGCCCTGGACGAGGATGTCGTTGACGCAGTGGTTGACGATGTCCTGGCCGACCGTGTCGTGGCGGTTCATCATCGCGGCGACCTTCAGCTTCGTGCCCACGCCGTCCGTCGACGCGACGAGGATCTGGTCCTTGCCGGCCGGGGCCTTGTGGAGGCCGCCGAACGCGCCGATGCCGCCGAGCACGCTCTGGGTCTTCGTCGCGGCGACCATGTCCTTGATCGACCCGACCGCGTTCATCTTGACGTCGATGTTCACGCCCGCCTGGGCGTATGCCGACTTGCGCTCGGCCTTAGTGCCTTTCGCCATCTCTCGCGTCTCCCGGAAAAAACTGGTTTGCAAACGTCTGCCGTGCTGGAATAAAGTCCGCGCGGACGCGAAGGGCGCGCGCGAAACGCGCGCGCCCTTCGTCCGCGCCAGCGTCCTAGAGCTTGTTGTTCGAGCCGAGGACCTTGACGATCTTGTGGATGTAGAGCTTCTTCATCT
>CAVCXQ010000273.1:0-2041 GCA_963606275.1 uncultured Muribaculaceae bacterium
ACCTGACGCCGGCCATCGACGCGCTCGTGATGAAGATGCTCGCGCTGAACAAGGAGGACCGCTACCCGAGCTTCGAGGCCCTTCTGGAGGCGTTCAAGGGCGTCCTGACCTCCGGGCTGACGAAGGACCTGGCGAACGAGGCGGCGGCCGCCGCGAAGAAGCCGGCGTCCGGCGCGGCGAAGCCGGGCATGACCGTGCGCGGGCGGCGTCCGATGACGCTCAAGCGCGGCGGGACGGCGGCCGCCAGGCGCAGCCTCGCCGCCGCGTCCGAGGAGGCGGAGAAGCGCAGGCCGAGCCACGATGAGGAGGACGACGACGAGGAGAACGGCGGCGGCAACCTGCTGGCGAAGGTGTTCCTCTTCGTGTTCGGCGGCATCGCGCTGCTCGCCGTCATCGGCGGACTTCTCTGGTGGTACGTGGCGTCCGACAAGGCCGGCAAGGCGGCGGACGAGCGCCGCCAGGTCGAGCAGGGCTTCTCCAAGGCGAAGGATGCCGTCGAGGGCACGGTGGCGAGCGCGCTGAAGTTCGCGGACGAGTTCGACGAGTTCGCGCAGAAGGCGGTCGACGCGTGCCGTCCGCCGACGAAGGAGCTGACGAAGCTGCTTGGCGAGGAGTTCGCGTCGTTCATGGACCCGGGCCCGACGCCGGAGCTCCTGGAGGCGATCGCCGCGACGAACGACTTCGCGAAGGCGGACGCGCCGGCGCCGGCGGAGCCCGCCGCTCCGGCCGCCGCGGCCACGAACGCGCCGCCGGCGCAGGCCGGCGCTGAGACCAACGCCGCGCCCGCCGCCGCAGAGGCCCCCGCGGCCGCAGAGGCCTCGGCCGCCGCAGAGCCGGCGCCGGAGGAGCCGAAGGAGGTCAAGCCGCCGCCGGCGGCGGCCGTCTCGATGCGCGAGCTCTGGGAGCGCGCCTACAGCTGCCGCGCGAGCGCCGTGCGGATCCGCCTCGGCGTCCTCAAGATCGTGAAGAAGGGCGAGGAGGCCGCGCAGTATTCCAAGTCCGCCACCGAGGAGAACGCGCGCCAGATGGGGCAGCTCTCGCTCGCGCTCGCCGAGATGCTCGACCAGGTGAGGACTTCCAAGGACGTGGAGAACGTCCGCAAGGGCATCACCTTCATCAAGACGCGCGGCGAGAAGCTGGTGATGCAGACCGAGAAGCGCCTGCGCATCGAGAAGCTGGAGGCCGACCGCAAGAGCGCGGCGGAGAAGGCGGCCGCCGACGAGAAGGCGCGCCAGGAGCGGCTCGCCGCCGAGCGCCAGGAGAAGGTCGAGAGCGAGACGAAGCTCGCCGCCGACAAGTTCGACCTCCTCGTCGCCCAGGGCACGCTGCGCCAGCTGGACTGGAAGTCGGCGATGCGCCAGCTCGACGCCGTGAAGTCCGACATCACCACGCCGGAGGGCGAGCAGGCCCTGGAGCTGCAGGCCGGCAAGGTCGGCGACATGAAGAAGATGCAGGACATTTTCATCAAGAACCTGCCGGGCTACGTGTTCCGCGGCAAGCTCAAGGGCGCGAAGGTGACGTCCGCGAGCGAGAAGGAGATCGTCCTCGACCGCAAGCCGACGAAGATCCCGTGGTATCGCTTCTACAAGGACTATCCCGGCAACCTGAACGAGCTCATAAACCACTTCGTGGTCAAGGGGCGCGAGAACGCGAGGCCGCGCCTCAGCCTGAAGGAGTGGGCGGAGGTGATGACCGGGGCCTCGCTCACGCTGCAGCTCGTCTGCAACGAGGTGAACGGCGCGGTGGAGAAGGGCGAGCAGCTGGCGAAGCAGACGGTAGCCGAGTTCCCGGAATACGAGCCGCTCGCCCGCAAGATCTTCCCCGCGCTCGACTTCTCCGACGCCAAGCAGGAGGAGTGACCGGGAGAATCAGCGAGACCCGCGGAGACTGTTCCGCCGACATGGGAGTTATAGTGCCCGCAAGACCAAACGAAAGGAAGAAGCGATGAAGAACGTCATGGCGGCCGTTGCGGCCGCGATCACCGCAGTCGCCGTCGCGGCGACGGCGAACGGCGCGGCGAAGAGGAACTCGAAGGTGCGGA
>CAVCXQ010000274.1:0-2034 GCA_963606275.1 uncultured Muribaculaceae bacterium
CGGCGACCGCAAGCAGGCGATCTACGGCTGGCGCGACGGCGACGTCGGCATCTTCGCGGCGGCGCGGGACAGCGGGCTCTACGACCTGGGCGAGCTCCGCAAGACCTACCGCTCCGGCAAGGCGGTGGTGGCGGCGGTGAACCGCATCTTCGCCTATGGGCCGGTGAAGGACGCCTTCCCCGCGTGGAACTGCCCCGAGCACGAGACGGCGCGTCCGGACCTGGACGGCTTCGTGCGGACGGCCGAGGCGGCTGGACGCTCGCAGGCGGACTTCGTCGAGCCGGTCTTCGACGCGCTGAAGGCGTCCCTCGGGCTTGAGGAGAGCGACCCGCGCCGGCGCGGCGTCTCGGCGGCGGTGCTGGTGCGCGGCAACGAGTTCGGCGAGCTGCTGGCGCGGGAGCTCCGCGCCCGCGGGCTCCGCGGCGTCGTGTGGGAGGGCGAGTCGTCCGTCGTCGACACCACGGCGCTGTCCGGCTTCCTAGACCTCGTGCAGCTCGCCGACCATCCCGGCGACGCCGTGGTCTACCGACACTTCCTGATGACTCCGCTGGCGGCGGCAATGCACCCGGACGGCGTTCCGCCGGCTGAGGAGCTTTCGCTGGAGATGGCGCGGTCGTTCACGACGCGCGGTCTGGCGAGGACTCTGCGGGAGCTTCGCGCGCTGTTGCCGGCCTCTCCGGCGGAGGCGTGGAGCGAGTTCACAGAGACGCGCTTCACCGACCTGCTGCGCGCGGCGGCGGAGTTCGAGCTTGTGCGCGACCCCGGCGACCGGCTCTCCGACTTCGCCCGCTACCTCGGGGGGCTGAAGCGGCGCACGCTCGCCGAGGAGGGGAAGATCCGGGTGATGACGATCCACCGCTCGAAGGGGCTGGGCTTCGACTATGTCGTCCTGCCGCTCTACGAGCACGAGGCGCTCGCGGGGCGCGTGGACGGGCCGCTCGTCGGCGACGGGTGGGTCCTGCCCGACCCGGGGCATCGCGTCGCGCAGAACGTGACCGGGCTTGAGGACGCGGCGGAGCGGCGCAAGGACCGCCTGGAGCAGGAGGCTCTCTGCGTCTGCTACGTGGCGATGACGAGGGCGAAGCGGGCGATGACCCTGGTGCTGCAGCCGGCGGCGAAGACGCAGACGGACGCCGTGAGGTTCTCCGACATCGTGCGCGCCGTCGACCTCTCCGACCTCGCCAACCCCGCCTTCAGCTTCGCGGCGAAGAAGGATGGCGGCGGCGCGGCGAAGGAAGCGGCGGAGAAGGCGGCGACTGCCGCGTCCGAGGCGGCGCCTGCGCGGCGTCCGCGCCGTCGGGTGGCGCGGCGTCTGCCGTCGGCGGCGTTCGCGGACGGCGCGTCGGCGGGCTCGCTCTTCGCGTCCGCCGAGGGACGCGCCGCGGCGCGGCGGCGCGGCGTCGACGCCCACGCGGAGGCGGCGAAGGTCGAGTTCTCGTCCGCGTTGCCGAAGCCGCCGGGCTTCGTCGCGCTCTGGCGCGAGCGGGCGTTCGAGGTGTTCGCGGACGGGGCCTGGACGTCGGGGCGCTTCGACCGCGTGACGTTCTTCCGCGACGCGGACGGCGAGCTGTGCGCGGAGGTGGTGGACTTCAAGCCGTCGGCGGACGGCGCCGGACGCTACGAGAGGCAGCTCGCGGCCTATCGCCGGGCGGTGACCGCGCTGACCGGCATCCCGCCTGAGCGCGTCACCTCGCGCATCGTCGCACATCCCTCGCTCGCGTAGACGGGGACAATCCCCCTCTCCCCCGTGCGCATTATCGAGAACGTGAACCTCCTGTGGCGGTCAGGAAAACAGCAGCCGTGAAGACGCTGGGCATCCACTTGACGGCCAGCCCGCGCAACAGCCGTATTTCCCCCACGCCGTGCGGACGCGAACAACTCGGGGGTTTCACTCCGAGAGCTGATTTGTGGTATAATATGCCGCGTTTCGCGAATGACTATGATTGCTGACTGTTTTAGAATTCAGACGTGTGCGCGGTGCATGGAGAAGTCCGTGCCCTTCTACGCGCACGACAACGTCTTCCCCGAAAGGAC
>CAVCXQ010000275.1:0-2024 GCA_963606275.1 uncultured Muribaculaceae bacterium
CCGTCTCCTCGGTCGTCTCGTCCTCGACGCGGTAGCTGCCGTCCTCCGTCAGGCGAACGGTCTTCTTCTGCACCTTGCCGTCCGCCGCCACGTCCACGTCCACGGCGTCGGGCTTCGCCCCCTGCACCGTCACCTTGCCGTGCGAATGCTCGAAGGCCGTCTTCTGGCACGTGTCGAGGACATCGAGCGTCGCATCTCGGTCGACCTTGACGATGGTCTGATTCCACCGTCCGCCGTCCGTCTTGGCGTTCTCGACCGATTCGCCGACGCCCAGCCCCTCGTCGGGCGCCTTGTCCTTCATGTTGCGGTTGACGGTGCGCGTGGTCGTGCCGGTGAGGCTCACGTGCGTGGAGGTCGCCGCGCCCGCGACCTCCGTTTCCTCTGTCGTCTCGTTGGTGACGTCGCTCGTGCAGTCGGCGTTCTTCGTGATCCGCCGCGTGACGAGCGTGCCGCCCCCCGCGCTCGCCGCCTTGCCGGCTGTCGCGACCTTGTCCGCCTTGACGCCGAGGTGCTGCTCGACGCTCCGCTTCTCGAAGACGGTCTGCGCGGACAGGTATTCCGCAACGTCCTGCTGGACGCGCTCGCGCCTCTCGATGACGCACGAGAAGAGGCCGGTCTCGCGGTCGCGTGTCACGCCGCGCATCGAGTATTCGACGCCGCTTGACGACGCCGGCAGGGACGGCAGCTCCTCGACGTCCCAGTGGAACTCGTTCGTCGACTTGTAGGCGCATCCGTTCTCGACGGCGTAGGGGCCGTCGGCGTCCGCGTCCTCCGGCGCCTGGAAGAGGATCTGGAAGACGCGAACCTTCGTGGAGTCGGTGTTCGCGAACCTCTCGCCGGGCGCGGTCTGGTACCAGGCGTCCTTCGCCTTCCACCCCTCGCCGAAGTCGATCGAGCGGTTCAGGATCGAGATCCCCTCTCCCGCCGCGATCTCCTGGTCGCGGAGGTATTCGACGACGAGCTTCACCTCGTCCGGCTGCATGCTCGCCGCCTCGTAGAACCGCGTCAGCGTCCGCGTCGCGTGGCGGTAGCGGTAGTTGTGCCCCTCGGCGATCTGCCACGTCCAGCCGCCGACGATCGCGGCGGCCTTGGCCTTGTCCTCTGAACTCTGCGCCATCTTGCCCTCTCCTTCCCCGCCTTACCGGCAGAACCGGCCGACCTTGGCCTGCGTTTCGCCCATGCCCTCGTGGTGGCGTGCGCAAAGCTCCTCGAAGGCGTGGTCGGCGGCCGCCCTCGTCTGGTGCTTGCCCTGGTCTTCCGTCAGCATCTCGACGGCCGCGAGCCGCGTCAGGTAGCCCTCGAACTCGTCGGAAATGCGGACGGGCTGCCAGTTGTCCGCGTCGGCGTCCGGCGACTTGCCGCCCGCCGCGACGTCCGCGAGGGCCTGGTAGACGTCCTTCGTCGCCGTCAGGTAGGCGACGTCGCCGGCCTCGTAGGCGGTGGCGGACGACCACTCGACGAACGAGAGGTTGGGGAACTTCGGCGTGAACTTGACGAAGACGCCCTTCGGCGCGGGTGACTGGAGCGTGACGCCGAGCTCGTTGACGCCGACGGCCTTGACCGGCGCGGCGTCGGGACAGAGCTTCGGGTCGGCGAGGAACGCGAAGCGCGTCGCGTCCACGGACGCCCGGTCGATCTCGACGGCCTCCCACGGCTGGTCGAAGGCGACGAAGGCGGCGACCTCCTCCATCTTCAGGACGCGCCAACCGCTGCCCTCGACCTCCGGCGCGGCGGTCGGCGAGTCGGCTTCGAGGCGGTAGTAGTCGGAGATGCGCCAGCACTCCTGGCCCTTGACCCATCCGGCGTTCGTCAGCCATTCCGGGCGGTAGCGGCGGAACTCGACGCGCTGGGTCATCGGGAACTTCTCGGCGGCGAGGCGGCGGATGCCCTCGTCGATGGCGAGCGCGGCGAGGGCGCCCCAGTTCTCCGGAACGCCGAGGAGCGCGACTTGCCGTCCGGCGAGCCGCGCCGCGTTCTCCAGGATGTTGCCGAACTTCACGGTCTTCATTTCTCGATCTCCTTTG